>JAATGE010000311.1 GCA_015654825.1 Rhodospirillales bacterium | reverse complement strand
GCCCTTCTGCGCCATCCGCGCGTGCTGCTGCTCGACGAAGCGACCAGCGCGCTCGATGCCGATAGCGAAGCCGCGGTGCAGGCGGCGCTGGCGCGCCTGCGCGCCGGGCGAACCACCATCGTCGTGGCGCACCGGCTCTCCACCGTGAAGGACGCGGACCTCGTCGTGGTGCTGGCCGAGGGCGTCGCGGTGGAGCAGGGGACGCACGCCGAACTGATGGCGCTGGACTCGGTGTATGCGCGGCTGGTTCGGAGTCAGGCTTTTGCGGATTGAGGCAAGGAAGGCCAGGGCTCTGCCCTGGACCCGCTGGGGCCTGAGGCCCCAGACCCCCAATAGCGCTACGCGGCTTTGCATCGGCTCCCCTGCGAAGCCGGTAAGCAGGCGAAATGTTCTTGGCTTCGCCGGGGACGTCCCAACAATTCTTTATAAATGGGGTCTGGGGACTTGTCCCCAGCTTGGTCCAGGGGCAAAGCCCCTGGCCTTCCTCTCCCCATGACCCGCACCGCCATCCTCATCTCCGGGCGCGGCAGCAACATGACCAGCCTGCTGCGTGCCGCGGCGCGCCCCGGCTACCCGGCCGAGATCGTCGCCGTCATCTCCAACCGCCCCGCCGCCCCCGGCCTGGACCTCGCCCGCGCCGCCGGCATCGAGGCCCTGGCGATCGACCACAAGCCGTTCGGCAAGGACCGCGCCGCCCATGAAGCGGCGCTCGACGCCGCCCTGCGCGCGCGTGGCGTGCAGCTGGTGTGCCTCGCCGGCTACATGCGGCTGCTGACACCGTTCCTGGTGCAAGCCTGGGCCGGCCGCATGCTGAACATCCACCCCAGCCTGCTGCCCGCCTTTCCCGGCCTCGACACCCACGCCCGCGCGCTGGCCGCCGGCGCCAAGCTGCACGGCTGCACCGTGCATTACGTGACGGAGGAGGCGGACGCCGGACCAATCGTGGCGCAGGCCGCGGTGCCGGTGCTGCCGGACGACACCGAAGCCGACCTCGCCGCCCGCGTGCTGGCGCAGGAGCATGTGCTGTATCCGCTGGCCCTGCGCCTGGCCGCCGGCGAACCCGCCATCGCGGCCTCCCCATCCGCGTCGCTGCTGAACCCCTTGCCCGAGGCGACCGCTAGCCCCTAGAACGCGCTGGATCACGCACAACCCTGCCGGGGAACCCCCATGGCCGACGCCCATATCGCCCAGCCCGCCGCCCCGCTGACCGAAGCGAGCTTCCTCGCCGACCGCATGAGTTTCTGGCACAGCCTGACGGCGCTGACGGTGAAGGCCGCCGCGAGCCTGCTGTATTTCTGCGCCTGGCTGTGGTGGTGCGCATTCGCCGGTTTCACGTTCTTCCACGTGCTGGCCTTGCCGGTCATCGTCGCGCTGATCTTCATCTTCCTGTAGCCGCCGCGGCCGCCCGGGCCGGTGACGCTGCACCTGATCAAGCTCGCGGTCGGCGCCAAAACCCTGGACGACGTGCGGACCTGGCAGGCGGCGCGAGCGAAACAATCGCCGCCGCTGCGTCATCGCACCCGCAATTTCCCCAAGCGCGCCACGGAAATCCTCGATGGCGGCTCAATCTACTGGGTCATCGCAGGCGTGATCTCGGTCCGTCAACGCATCGTTGACATTCGCGAAGCGAAACAGGCCGACGGCACGCGCTGCACCGATCTGGTGCTGCACGCCGACCTGGTGCCGGTGCGCGGGCGGCTGATGAAACCGTTTCAGGGCTGGCGCTATCTCGCCGCCGCCGACGCGCCGCCCGACGAGGCCGCCGCGACCGGGACGACCGCGCAGTTGCCGGAGAAGTTGCGCCGCGAACTGGCTTCCTTGGCGCTGCTGTAAGGGAGCGGGCGACGGCCCGCCGCAAGCACGCAATATTGATCAGGATATGGTTTCCACGTTCTCCGACCGCCGCTAATTCGGCAATCGCGCCGTGGCATGGCCTGCCTACTTGCGTGCCCGGGCGCCAAACCAGCGAGGGGACAGCCATGCAACGCATCCTGCAACTAACGACAATCGTATTCACCTGCTGCGCGACGTCCGGTGCGTTTGCGGCGGCCTGCAAGGTCGTTGGCACCTGGACCGACGAATACGGCGTGTCCGCGACCTTCAAGACGGAAAAGACGGGTACCGCATCGGCATCCAGTTTCTGCTCGAAGCCCTACAAGATCACCGTCACCACCCGCACCAAGACGGCGTGGGACCTCTCGGCGGCGTCGAAGAAAAAATCCTGCCCGACGATCACGGCGGCGCTGACGTTCGCCAAGGACTGCCTGTCCGCCTCCGGAACCGACACCATCCCGGGCATCGGCACGGCGCCCGACACCTGGACCAAGACCGCCGCGGCCTCCCGCCACGCGATCGAGAATTCGACGCTGTCGAGCGGCCTGAAGTAGCAAGGGCGTGGGGAGAAAGGCCAGGGCTCTGCCCTGGACCCGCTGGGGCCAGTAGGCCCCAGACCCCATTTTTTCTGTTCCGAGTCTGGCATTGATGCCGAATCAATTGGCCAGAGTCGCCGGTCTGCGAGACTGGTACAGAAGACTCCCGCCGCGCAGCGCGTACGACGGCGGCGGCACGCCGTCTTGGGTCCAGGGGGCAGAGCCCCCTGGTCGGCGAAGCCATTCAAAATCGACTCATTGATTTCGTTCTATATAGCGCAGTGCCGTGGCATCGCACCACGCGGACGGCTGCTTCGGTTATGGTTCGTCGAGCGTACCGACATCGTTCGGGTAGGCCACGATGCCCCACGGCATCTTGAATCCGCCAATCGCCGGCAGCGCTTTCAGATTGGCCGCGTCGACGACGGAGAGTGCGCCCGACCGGCCGCAGGCTGCAACAATACGCTTGCCGTCCGCGGTAAAGCTGAAATGCCAGCAGCGCTTGCCGATCGCGACGTCCGCCAGGTGGGCGTAGGTCCTGGCATCGAACGCCTGCAGCAATCCTGCCTTGGCGGCCGCCACGAACAGGCGCGAACCATCCGGGCTGAACGCCAGGCCGTACGGGCCGCTGGCCGTCGGAATTGCCTGCGTGATGGAGAAATCCTTGTTCAGCACAATGAACTTGTCGGAGAATTCCAGGCTGGCGACATAGTGGCTGCCGTCCGGCGAGCGCTTGATGCCACGCGGGCGATTACCGTAGGCGCCGGTCCTGACCGTTTGGGCCAGTGTGCCGGCGGGCAAATTGTAGATGCTGATCGTGTTGTCGCCTTCGTTGGCGACCAGCAGGTATTTGCCGTCGGCGGAAAATTCCAGCCCTTCCGTTTCGTGCCCGCTCTGGATATTGGCGGTGACGCGCCGCCGGTCGAGATCGACAATGGCGATATGCGCCAGGCCGCCCTTGTCGCCGGGCGGCTCGAATGTCGCGTAGGCGGTGTGGCCGCGCAGGCGGACCATTTCGGTCGACGGACCGATTGGAATGCGCGCCGCGAGTTTTCCGGTGGCGCGATCGATGACGGAAAGGTCGCCGCTGCCCTGGTTGGCGGTGACCAGCAGCGCGCCGTCGTGGGTGACCGCGATGCCGCGCGGCCCCTGTCCGCCGATCGAAATCTGGCCGGTGCGCGCCAGCGTGGCGCCGTTCAGCGTGACGACGCCGGCCTGCTGATCGGAAACGTACAGCGTTTGTGCCCACGCGGGCACACCGAATGCAACGAGCGCTGCCGCGGCGAGAATTTTCATTATGGCGTTCCCCCGCCCGGCCTGATGACGCGAAATCTTGGCGAAGTACGTCGCATCAGAACGTGACCCTGACGCCGCCATAGCCGCCGACCGGCGCCCCGGGCGTCAGCGCGCGCGGGTTCGCGGCGCCCGGCGCCTGCACGATCGGAACGCTGTCCGTCGGCGCGAACGTGCCATAGGTCTCGTAACGCGCGCCAAACATGTTTTCGATGACGCCGAACAATTGCACGTTCGGCGTCACTTGGTAGGTCGTGTTGAAATTGAACACGACGTAGGCGCTTGTCTTCGGGCTCTGGTTGCCTTCGTCGCCGAACAGAAACTGGCCGCTGGCGGCAATGCCGGTCAGTCCGACGTTCCACGCCTCGGTCGCCTTGTAGGCCGCGCCGAATTTGCCGGCATGCTGCGGAATGCCCGGCAGCTGGTCGCCGGGATGCACAAAATAATCGCCGTTCGCGTTGGAGGCCGGGTTGTCCTCGTTGTTCAGCACCAGCGCGGTCTGGAACGTGGCGTCGGTAAAAGTGTAGCTGCCATAGACCAGCCAGCGCTCGTTCTGCCACTTTGCCGAAACCTCCGCGCCCTGGCGCAGCGTTTGCCCGACATTGCGGAAGAAGGCGCGGCCGATCGTCAATGACGTGACGAACTGGATATCGTCATCGTTTTCGGTGCGGAAATACCCGGCATGCGCGGTCAGGCGCGAGCCGTCCGGCAGCCGGAAATGGCCGTTCAGGCCGGCTTCCACGCTGTGCGACACCACCTGTTTCAGATCCGGGTCGCCGACGAAGAAATTGGTCAGGCTACAGGGCGAATTGGGGTCGGCGCAGGAGAGTTCCGAAGGGGTCGGGGCGCGATTGGCCTCCGCATAGCCCGCATAGGCGGAAATCTCCGGCGTGATCTTGTAGGTCAGGCCGCCGGCCGGATTGAAACGGTTATATTCGTGCGAGCCGTTCAACGCGGTGCCCAGCTGGTCGTGCAGCGAAATCGAGGCGTTGTTGAACCGGCCGGAAACGGTGGCGGCCAGGCGGTCCGTCACGTCCAGCGTATCGACCGCGAAAACGCCGACATAGTCGTTGCTCGTATGCACGGAAACCGGCGTGATGCTGTTGTCCGCCTGGTCGATCTCGATGTTCGGAAACGGGATGTAGTCGCGGTCGAGCGTGAAGCCGCCGAGGAATGTTTCGGCGGAGAACGCCGACTGGCCGCCGTCATAGCCGACGCCGACGACAAAATGATTGCCGTGGCCGAAAACCTCCCGCGTCGTGGTGAACTGCGCCGAGCCGCCGTACGAGTTGGTGCGCGTCGCGGTGACGTTCAGCACCGAGTACGGGCCGCCGGCAGCAAACTCCGGAAATCCACGTGTAATGTAGGGACTGTTGAATATGACGTTGCGGATGGGCTGGCCGTGCACGTTGGTCAGCACATCGTCGTCCTCGCAGACGAACTGCGGGTCGTCGTCGCATACGTTTTCATCGCCGGCATCGCCGTTGTAGGTCAGCTGGTCCAGGTAGCTGTAGTAGGCGTTCGCCTGCACCGAATCCGTGTCGTTGAGCTGGAAATTGCCGTTCAGGATGGCGCGCACATAGTGGTTGCGGGTCTCGTCCGGAAAAGTGAAGACCGCCGCCCGATCCGCATCGAGCAGCTGTACCGGCGTGGTGCCGTTGCCGACCAGGTTGTTGATCGCGCCGAGCACGCTGAGATGCACCTCGTTGCCATCCTGCCGCCAGCCGAGGTCGCCGTACATCTGCCTTATCTGCGAGGGCGAATCCTCGCGCCAGCCGTCGCTATTGGCGCCGGTGACCGCCAGGTAGGCCGCCTCGTTGCCCGATTGTATGCCGTACTGGCCGGATATCTCGATCTTGCCGAACGATCCGCCCGATATTTCGAACTCGCCGCCCGGCGCGGTAAATCCGTCCTTCAGCCGCACGGAAACGGCGCCGCCGAGCGCATTGAGGCCGAACGCCGGGCTCGATCCGACGACGTCGAGTTCGCTGATCGCGATATCCGGAATCACGTCCCAGTTGGTGGCGTCTGCGAAAGAGGAGTTGAAGCGGCTGCCATTGACATAGACGGCGAGGCCTTGCGCGTCGCCCGCCAGGGGCGAGGCCTCGAAACCCCGGAACAGCAGATTGGGCTGGAATTCGTTGCCGACCGCCTGGTCGAGATCGATGCTGCCGGAAGTCTCGTTCAGCGCGCGCGTCGCACTCGCGGTGCCGTTGCGGGTCAGGTCGGCGGACCGCAATACGATGGTGTTGGCGGGGATCTTGTCGCGATCGACGCCGGAGCCGAGCAGAGGCGTCGGCGCCACGACGGTAATCTGTTCCGTAGGCGGCGCGGGCGGGTCGGCTACGGTTTGTGCTCGCAATGAAAAAGGCAGCAGCACCGCAAAGCTTGCCGCGGGGAGGAAGCCACGGCGCGCTGGCCGGTGCTGCTGTTTCGATATGGTCGAAATGTGCGAATTCACCGGGGCATCTAGAGGCGCGCCGGGGCCTCGATCCATGGGAACAATCCCCGACATTTTGGGGAAATTTCCCTGACCGGCAGCGACGTTCGTCGAAAGCCTTGACGGATCGCATAGCGGGCCATGATGTGGCCGGGCCCGGTCACCGGGGTATTGCGGGGAGGATTT
Organism: Rhodospirillales bacterium; assembly: GCA_015654825.1. Lineage (GTDB taxonomy): Bacteria > Pseudomonadota > Alphaproteobacteria > Acetobacterales > Acetobacteraceae > CAJCIS01. Next base: position 1,676 of record JAATGE010000311.1, on the reverse strand, counting down.
CGAATGTCGCGAGGGGTGCGGCCGCACGCTGGTATCGGCCCCGCGCCGCCGGCGTCGTGCCGCTGCAAGCCAGCCGCGCGGCCGCACGCATACGAAATGTTTTTGCCGTGAGGATATTGCTGGTCGAAGACCACGGCATCGTGCGATCCGGGCTGCGCGAAATGCTGAGCGCGACGATCGGCGCGGAGTGCTCGGAGGCGGCGGATGCCGACGCGGCGCTGGCCGCGATCGCCGAAAAGCGGCCCGATCTGGTGCTGCTTGATCTTAATCTGCCGGGGTTGGGCGGCATCGCGCTGCTGCCGCAACTGCGCGCCATGGGCCTGCGCGTCCTGGTGCTGACGATGATTACCGATGGCCTGTATGCCAGCCGGGCACTCGAAGCCGGCGCGCTCGGATATGTCAGCAAGAACGTTTCATCGGAAGAACTTCTGGCCGCGATCCGCGCGGTCGCGGCGGGCCGGCGCTATATCGAGCACCGCCTGGCGCAGGACCTTGCCCTGCACAGCGTCGGCGCCGGCGGCAACTCGCCGCGCCTGACCGAGCGCGACATGGAAATCATGCGGCTGCTGGCGGGCGGCCGCAGCCTGACCGAAATCGCCACGATCTTCGGCGTCGCCTACAAGACCGTCGCCAACACGGCCGGCCAGTTGCGCACCAAACTCGGCGTGGCGCGCACCGCCGACCTGATCCGCCTGGCTGTGGAAATGCAGGCGGAGCGCGGTCGCGAATAGGCACCCCCTTCCTCGAATGCGAGCCGCTACTTCGCCGGCAGTGAAAACGCAGTGAGCTTGCTCAGCGCGGCAACGAACACGCGCCCGTTGACCACGGCCGGCGGCGGCACAATGATGCCCCCGATAACCGGGCTGGTCCACAGCACCTGGCCGGCGGTGATCCCGGAACCCTGCCGCGTCGCAACGGCAAGAAGCTGCGCTCCTTCGGCGCCCTGCACACCGAAATAGCCCACGCCGTTGGCGATCGTAACGGGCGAAAAAGGATCGGCTGCCGGATCGGATCCGACCTTCGGGCTGGCCTTCCAGGCAAGATGCAACGAGGTGCAGCCGGTATCGGCCGCCAGCGCCGAAAGACCGTGCAGGAACGGTGCCGGGCCATCCGTGGGGGTGGTCACCAGCAGCAGCTGGTCCACCGCGTCCCAGGCAACACTGCCGCGGAAACCGCCGGTGTTGGAGGCCATTTGCAGCGACTGCCACACGCGCAGCGTACCGTCCGAAGCGACCGCATCCACGGTCAGCAGCCCGATCTTGTTGGGCGCGGCCAACAATTTGGTAGCGCACCCCGCCGGCTGAAACAGCGCCGGAGTCGCGCCGTAATCATTGTCGCCCGCGGGGATCAGCGGCGATGCGGCGCCGGCGATCTTCTTCAGATTGCGGCTCAGATTGACGATGTTTTCGGCGTAAGGTGCCTGTGCGTTTGCCCCCAGCCCATTGCCGGTCGCGACATATACGCCGCCGCTGCGCGCCGATGTATCGATCGCGACGCCGCCCGGGCCCCAGATGCCGCCGCCGCTGACGTTCGGCGCGCGGCCGCCGCCCGATAGCGTGAACCACGCGCTGTCCACCTTGGCGCGCGCCTCGTCGATGCGCACCAGGCGTCCCCAGTAGGGTGCCACGTCGCAATTGCTGGAGGTCCCGACATAAAGTTTGCCGCCGGCGATGTTG
>JAATGE010000565.1 GCA_015654825.1 Rhodospirillales bacterium | reverse complement strand
GCCGCGGCGCCGGCGATTTTGGGATCGCTGGTGTTGGCGCGCAGAGTTTTCCCGCGCACCTGGTATTTATGCAGGCTGACCTGGAAGGCTTTTTCGACGTCGGCGATCTGCCCGCGGGCGCGGACAAAAAAATTGTCGTTTCCGACACGCACGACCTGCAGGTTGCTGGCGGCCAGGAAGGCCTGGACGGTCTGCGCTTCGGCCGCGGACGGTGCGAAGCGCGCGGCCAGATCCGCCGGTGTCAGCCAATGCCTGTAGTTCGGCGAGCCCGGCCGGTAGAGATCGCGTGCTAACGCATCCATCTGATCGCGGTCGTGGACGTTCAGCCACACGACGACCTCGATCGTCTGGCCGGGATTGGCCGCGCCGAGGTCGCGGGCCGTACGGACATAGGCGGGCGTGCCGTGAAGCACCGCTTCCTGCGGCCGCGCGGCGGCGAGACCGGGTACGAGGCCGAGCGCCAATACCGCGGCCGGCAGGCGCGCGGAGCCGACGCTGAAACGGCGCCGGAAAGAAATGGGAGACATGGTGAACTCCTCGACGGGTCCGGACTGATCCGGGTGCGAGGGCAATGGAATGCTGCGGGACTGGGGGGTGCCGCCGCGCCTATTTAGCAACGGGTACCGCCGGCAGCAGCGAAGTCACGAAAGCCGGAGCATCGAGCACGCCAAGTCCGGTGAGCGAATCCCATCCTGCCGCCGGGTGCTGGTAGTAATCCTGGCCGAAGGAGATGGCGTTGACATTGCCGCCGGGCTCGACATCGATCGCACTATAGAACGGGCCGAGATGCGAGTTGGGCTGCGCGAAAATCTTCGCCGGGCTGAAATGGAGCGAGCTTGACGCGGACGTTGCGACGGTAGCCCTGACATTGGACGGCGAACCCTGCGACGCGATATCGAGGAAGTAGCTGGCCGGCACGTGGTAGAGGGTATTCGCGGCCTGCCCGAGCGGAGCGCCGGCCGCCTGGCCGGCGATCGTCCACACGGCGGAGAACATGGAATTGGCAAGTTCCGTGCCGCCATAGGCGTGCCATTCTTGCGGGGGAAAGAAGTTCCCCTGCGTCATCAATATCAGGCCACCGGTTCTGCGATCGGCGAGCCAGGCGATATCGGGCACTTTCCGGTGGTCGCCTTGGAGCGCGGCCTGAAACGGGGGCTTGGGGAAAAATACGCTCGCACCGCCGCCGGAGGATCCCTGATATCCAAAGGGAACAATGCCGCCCGGCTCCTGCGGCGGATTCATGATCGCGCCGTTTACGACCAGGTTGGAAACATGGGTCGCCCAGGCCGTCTGGAACGCGAGCGATCCATCGGTGTTGAGGGCCGCGGTGACGCCGCCGACGCCGGTTGCAAATGGCAGGTCGGCGGGGAAGGAGGCTTCGGGCGGAAACTCTATGTCGTAATGGTAATAACCGTTGTTGCCGGAGGGAAAATTGACCGCGATGCCCGTGGTCGCGGCGATTTCACAAATCAGGTTGGTCTTTTGCGCCTCCGCGGTGCCGACCTCATATTCGGGGATCCAGTAATCGCCGGAAATGACCTGCGGCACGCCCGAGCTGATCGCATAGAAGATCGCCGAATCGAAATCGTCCGCGTTGGTCGTGGGCGCGACCACCAGCATGATGTTGGCGCCAGGTGCGAGAGCGTGGATCCACTCGACATTGCCGGCGACCGACGCGTTGACGCCGGAACATGTCGAGGGGGCAGGGTAGTTGGTGACCGTGAAGTTCGCGGGCGTCAGCGCGGGCAGACCGAAGGCCTGGGAAAATACATTGGCATCGTCGGTGATCGTGGGGGTGCCGCAAGTTTCGATCAGCGCGATCGTCTGGCCGGTTCCGTCCAGGCCCTGGCTGTAGAGCTGGTCGAGATGGTAGGCCTTGACGATATCGGATGGGGTGTAGCCGCAACCGGATTTCGCGGTCTGGTAAACGTTGCCGGTGTACGCGCCTTTCGGAAAACCTCCGTGCGTGGAGTAGGTTTTCGTGTCGGGCGGCAGGAAACAGCTCGAGCTGAAGCCGGATGGCGGCTTCGCGGAAGCGGCGCTGAGAGGTTCCCCGGGCACGTTCGACGGCGTGGCGAACGAGGCGGATTGGGTCTGCGTCTCGGGGGCGGGGCCCGCATTGTCGAGGCCTGAGACCACCTGCACGAGTGCCGCGGCGGGACCTTCGATATATGGATCTGACCCGTTGGCGCGGAATGTGCGTGTGCCGACCTTATAGTTCGACAGCTTTACGTGGAACGCTTTCTCGATGGCCGAGGCGCTGCCCTCGGCGCGGACGTAGCACCGGTCGGGACCTTGCCCCTGCACCGTCAGGCCCTGCTGCGCCGCGAACGCCGCCACCGTGGCGATTTCTGCCTCGGTGGGTGCGAAGTCCCTGAGAATATCGCTGTTCTTCAGCCAGTGACGGTAATTCGGCGAGGCCCGGTTATACAAATCAGCGGCGACAGCATCGAGCTTTGCGCGCGCGCGTGGGCGCAGCCACAGAGAAACAGTCAATTTGTCGCTGCCGCTGACGTCGCCGGTTTTCACTGCTGCAGCAACGAAGGCCGGGGTGTTGTTCGCGATGTAACGGCCGGATGCCGAGGCGGCGGCCGGAAATAGAGCAGGAACAAGGCTCATCAGGCCTGCGGCGGCTGCGGTGCCTCGACGAGGCGCGCGAAGACATACCGCGCCCCGCCTGCCGTAATTTTTTGCACTCAACGGTCGATCCTCCGGGAGAATTCAGGGCTATGAGGGCGACTTCGGTCGAACGTGGCGGCCGATCCTCACTCGCGAGCCACGCTATCTGAGCATGACAGCGCTGTCCATAAGAAAGATGCGCCATTCGCGGTCTTGTGTACCGGGCGGTTGCCCCGGCAGACAATGGGAGGGGCCGAGGCGCGGGCCCTTGGCCTAACGCCCAAGTGGTGGCGGTGGCGGTGGCGGTGGCGCCAAGGCCGGCCGATTGTCAGGGCCTCCGAATTCATCGAGCACGGCCTGCAGAGCGTCGCTTTCGACATGGGTCGGGCCGGTGAAAGGGTGATCGATCGAAACGACAACCAGCAGGCCCATGAACACGATCGAGCTCAGGATGCCGGTCATCAGGACCTGGGCGCGCAAATTCTGGGTTGCGAAGAAGAACGTGAAACATACGGTCAGAACGGCGCCGCAATACAGGACCAGCCAGATGATGCCCGGCACGATGCCGGCCGCGAGCTGAAGCCGGGTGCGGCGGGCATGGGTAATGCCGTCAAGCTGGTTGAGGATCGCCGCGGAAATGGCCGCACGCTCGGTGCCGCCCTCGGCAACATGCACGGCGGCCGCATAGAGCGCGTTCAATGCCTGGGTGACCTCGGGGCTTCCCTTGCCCGCGGACATGCGCGGCCAATCCTTGTCGATCGCCTGGCGCAGGTAGTCGTTGAGTGCCGCGTGGGTCGCCGCCATCTCCGTTTCGGACCCGGCGGTGAGGCGGTAGAGCGTCGCGGAGGCGCCGGCTTCCTCGATCACCGCGGTTTCCGCGTCGCTGAACTTCTGCCAGACCACGACGACGGCAAACGCGATCATAACGGCGTAGATGACGCCGACGGTGGCGAATTTGAAACCGGCGATCTCGTTGTTGCTGGCGAGGCGCTGGTGGCCGATCCAACGGCGCAGGATGACCGGGCCGCACATCGCCAGGCAGGTCGGCAGGATCACGAGCAGGATCAACGTGCTCCATAGCGGGAGACTGGACAGGATGATGGCCACCTTGCGGTTCCTTCGTTGGGGGGTGGGATGCTGCGAGCATTGTCACATTCCGGGCCCGCATGCGAAGGCGCCAGCTTAAGGTCAGAAAGGCCAGGGCTCTGCCCTGGACCCGCTGGGGACAAGTCCCCAGACCCCATTAATAAGGAATCGTTGGCGGAAACGGCGAAGCCAGTACCAGCCACAGATTTTCTGGCTTCGCCGTCGCCCCCCAATATCGGGGGTCTGGGGCCTCAGGCCCCAGCGGGTCCAGGGCAGAGAGCATGTAGTTTTTTGACCAAATCGGCGCTTTCGGAGTGGCGGCGCGCCCGTCGGTACGATTCTTTGGTCTTTGGCTTGACCAGGATCGAGGCTCCCGTGAGCGACCCAGCGTTATT
>JAATGE010000233.1 GCA_015654825.1 Rhodospirillales bacterium | reverse complement strand
GTGGTCGTCGCCGGCGCGCTTGCCTTTCTGAACCTTGGACGCGCCGAGGACCCGACATTCACGGTAAAGGTGCTGACCGTGACGGCTGCGTGGCCCGGCGCAACGGCGCAGGAAATGCAGGACCTGGTCGCCGAGCCCCTCGAGAAGCGCCTCCAGGAGCTGGAATATTACGACCGGGTGGAGACCTTCACCCGGCCCGGCCTCGCCTTTCTCATACTTACGCTGAAGGATTCGACTCCTGCCGGCGCCGTGCCGGATCAATTCTACCAGGCGCGCAAGAAGCTGGGAGACGAAGCCTCGCGCCTGCCGCAAGGCGCGCTCGGGCCTTTCATCAATGACGAATATTCGGACACCGATTTCGCCCTTTATGCGGTCAAGGCCAGGGGAATGCCGCCGCGCGAACTCGCCCGCCATGCCGAAACGCTGCGCCAACGGCTGCTGCACGTGCCCGGCGTCAAGAAGATCGACCTGATCGGCGAGCAGCCCGAACGCATCTTCGTGGATTTCTACGTCCCGAAGCTGGCGACGTTGGGCGTGCCGGTCGGCGACGTGCTGAGCGCGCTCGCGCGGCAGAACATCGTGGCGCCGGCCGGCTCGATCGAGACGGCGGGGCCGCGCGTGTTCGTCCGGCTCGACGGCGCCTATTCGGATCTCGACCAGATCCGCGCCACGCCGATCGTGGCCGGCGGCCGCACGTTCCGCCTCTCCGACATCGCGACGGTTTCGCGCGGCTATGAGGACCCGCCCACCTTCCTGGTCCGCAACGGCGGCGAGCCGGCGATTATCCTCGGCATCGTGATGCGCGACGGCTGGAACGGCCTCGCGCTCGGCGCGGCGCTGGAGGCGGAAGAGCGGGCGATCACGCGCGACCTGCCGCTGGGGCTGGAGCTCAGCAAGGTCTCCGACCAGGCCGTGAACATCGACGAGGCGGTCGGCGAGTTCATGCTCAAATTCTTCGTGGCGCTCGCCGTGGTGATGGTGGTGAGCCTGGTCAGCCTCGGCTGGCGCGTCGGCATCGTCGTCGCCGCCGCCGTGCC
>JAATGE010000525.1 GCA_015654825.1 Rhodospirillales bacterium | reverse complement strand
GCCACGGCGGTCGCCGCGCGTGCCTAAGCGTCGGCCTGTGGACTACCCGCCATCTCTGCCGCAACGCGGTAGGGCTCGAAGGAAAGCCGGTCGCCCTCGGCATGCGTTGCAAGGAACGTGGATAGCACGATGCGTGGTCCGCCCTCCTCGACGGCAAGACCGATGACCACCGCGCCGCCTTTGCTCGCACGCAGTCCGAGGCCGGCAAGTGGCGCGGCGCTTTTCTGGTGTGCCGTCATATGGCGGTCGCCGCTTCGCGCCGGGCGGGACCCTGGTTAATCTGACCATAACGCGCGTGGATAAGGAGCCGCCTCTCGTCGATGCCAATGGCAAGGATCGTTGTATTCAGCATTTGGACCGCACCATGCATTGGGCGTTGGCGTGCAGACTCGGCGTCGATGTCGAATTCGGAACAAATAAAATTGGGGTCTGGGGCCTAAGGCCCCAGCGGGTCCAGGGCAGAGCCCTGGCCTTCTACGTAACTGCCTGAGCAAAACGCCGTTGCCGGCGCTGCATGAAGCGCCATGACAACCCGACCACGACGCGCGCCAGCCGCCCGCGCGGCGTCAGCCCGACGGCCTTCATGATCATGCCGATGCCGCGCTCCAGGTGGCCGTAGCGATACGCCGCCATCGCCCGCGACATGTAGCCCGCAATACAACGATCATGCTCGTACGGCACCCCGGGTGCGTCGTTACTGCAATGGAACGCATAGGCCAGTTCGTCGTCCTCGCTCTCGCCAACGCGGCCGAGGGCGATCCACAGGCGGCGCGGCAGGCCGATCTTCTCCCGCCGCAGGTAGCGCTTCATGTGGTCGTAAAACAATTTAAAGTGACGGAACTCGTCGGCGGCGATCAGGCGGCAGATGTCACGCAGCACCGGCTCCGCGGTCGCGTCCGCCAGCGCGCTATAATAGCTGGAGGTGCCGCTTTCGACGATGCAGCGGGCGATCAGCTCGCCGGTGCGGCTGCCGCGAACCGAGTCCTCGGCGTCGAGCAGCGGAAGGTGGTAGCCTTCCTTGTAGCGGCGGAACGCGTCCTGGTAGTCCCATGTGGGGTCCGCCAGCATCGCCCAGCGGCCGAGCGCGTCGCCGTGCTGCACCTCTTCCGTGCTCCAATTGTCCGCCGCCGCCATGAAATCGGGGTCGTCGTGGAACACCCGATTGAGATAGGTGCCGTAGTCGGTGCCGTTGCGCTCCACCATCGCGGCCGCCTTGACGATGGCCACCAGCGAGGGATCCAGCTTGCCACGGTCAAACTGGTCCCAGCGAACATCCTCGATCCGCCAATGTTTCATGGAAGGTGGGGCTTCATGAAAGGTGGGGCTTCATGCGGGTGGACCCGTCCCGGTTGTGCCACGCGGTGCCGCGTGTCGTCTGCGAGCCCGGCTGTGATGGCACCGGTTCCGCGTCAGGTGAAGGGGGCCGCAACACTCTGTTGCCACACGGCCACAACCGGCAATCAAGCGCATCGACACCCGCTCTGCAAGCAAACGGCGTCGGGCGCCTCCGGGATCCAGACGGCTCCGGCACCGGGGTCCCTGCCCTTCTACGCATCGCGTACGGAGGCACGCTGGTGCACCGGGCCGCCGGCACTCAACAGGTTACGCGCGGTGTTGATCAATGCGAGATGGGAAAACGCCTGGGGAAAATTACCCAGTTGGCGGCGCGCCACCGGATCATATTCCTCCGCCAGCAAGCCGACGTCGTTGCGAAGCGACAAAAGCCGTTCGAACAGCGCCTGCGCGTCATCGAGCCGCCCCAGCAGCACATAATTATCCGCAAGCCAGAAGCTGCAGGCCAGGAACGAGCCCTCGCCCGGTGCCAACCCATCGACGCCGACCGACGTGTCGTAGCGCAGCACCAGCCCATTGCGCACGAGCTTGCGCTCGATCGCCGCGACCGTGCCCTGCACGCGCGGGTCGGAAGCCGGCAGAAAGCCGACCATGGCGATCAGCAGCGTGCTGGCATCGAGCGCCGTCGCCCCATAGGACTGCACAAACGCGTTCTGTGCGATATCGAAACCGCGCTCGCAGACCTGACGATGGATTTCATCACGGACAGCACGCCACCGCTCCAGCGGCGCGTCCATCGAGAACTCCTCGGCCGAGCGGATCGCGCGGTCGAACGCAACCCATGCCATGACCTTCGAGTGGGTGAAGTGCCTGGGCCCGCCGCGTACCTCCCAGATCCCCTCATCCGGCAGGTTCCAGATACCTTCCAGGTGCGTGACAAGCGCGCATTCCACAGCCCAACTCGCGCCATCTTCCTCCAGGCCGGCGCGGCGCGCGACGTAAAGCGCGTCCAGCACCTCGCCGTAGACATCGATTTGCAACTGCCCGGCCGCCGCATTGCCGACGCGAACCGGCGCGGAATTCTCATACCCCGGCAACCAGGGAATTTCGTACTCCGTCAGCCTGGTCTCGCCGGCGACGCCGTAAATGACCTGCAGCGCGTCCGGGCTGCCAGCCACCGCCCGCAGCAGCCAGTTCCGCCACGCCTTCGCTTCCGTGATCACGCCGCCACCGATCAGCGCGTAAAGCGTGAATGTCGCATCGCGCAGCCAGCAGAAGCGGTAATCCCAGTTGCGCGCGGCCCCGATGCGTTCCGGCAACGACGTCGTTCCGGCCGCGACGATCCCTCCGGTCTGCCAGTGCGCGAGCGCCTTCAGCGTCAACAGCGACCGCAGCACCGCATCCGACCATTCGGCCGCGGGCGTGAAAGCGGAGGCCCAGCCCAGCCAGAATTTTTCGACGTCTGCCAACGCCGATTGTGCCTCCAGCTTGCCTGGTGCGGATTGAAAGGACGGCGTCCAGCATAGGGAGAAACTGACCTCCTCTCCCGCGCTGACGGAAAACTCCCCCACCGTGCGCATGTTCTCACCACGCAACGGCACCGCCGTATCCAGCAACAGGCGTTCGCCGCCGGCAATCAGTTGCAGCCTACCATCCGCCAGGCGCGCGACCCAGGGTACCCGCGATCCGTATTCGAAACGCACCACCAGTTCGGTGCGCATCGCAACGGTGCCCCGCAGTCCCTGGACAATACGCACGAGGTCCGAAACCCCATCGCGGCGTGACATGAAATCGACCACCCGCGCCGCGCCCTCGGCCGTTTCGAAATCGGTTTCCAGGATCAGCGTATCGCCCCGGTAGCGGCGCGTGCTGCGCGCATCTTCCGCCGCCGCGAGCAGCCATCTTCCATGATCGCTACCGCCCAGCAGGGCGGCGAAGCAGGCCGCGCTATCGAACCGCGGCAAACCGAGCCAATCGATCGATCCGTCGTGCCCGACCAGCGCGATCGTTTCGCAGTTGCCGATGACGGCATAGTCCTCGATGCGGCCCGCCATAGCGACTTTACGAGGACTCCTCAGTGCTTTCCTCGCGACTTTCCTCGTGCAGTTGCTCGCGCGTCATCGGCGTCTGCCGCCGATCGCCCTGGTCGACCAGACGCCCGGGAATCTCGCCGTAATTGTCCTGAATGGATGCCTCCTCGATCACCGGACCCGGCTCCGTACTGCCGTCCGCCATCGGATTAGGTAACTGGCCGGCGCCCGGGCTGTCCTCGATGGCAATCAGTTCCCTGGCGTTCTCCAGGTACTCAGCCTCGCGGCCCTCCGGAGAACCGTCGGCCTGCCAGAGGTGGTGCGCCCTTCGGCGTACGCGCGCCTCAAGCTGCGGGGAATCTTCCAGCGGGCTGGCTGTCATCGATAATACTCCTGGGAGGGGTCAGTCAGTCTAGTCGTGGGTCGGCGCGATAGGAAGGCCACGGCCCTCCCCACCCAGGGCAATCGCATTTGAAAACCGCCAGCGCCGCTCCAACTGACGTCGGCGAACAAACAAAAGTTTTTGCTTCTTTTTTCAAAAAGAAGTACTTTTTCTTGTTCTTTTTTGAAAAAAGAACCAAAAAACTTTTGTTAATTTGGCTTTCGTTTCGGGTCGAAGCGTCCGGCTCGAATGTCATGCCACGAAAATTCCAAATGCGATTCCCCTCCTTCCCGCCAGGCGCTTGCCAACCAGGTCCCCTATCCGACTGTAGCGGCCGCTTGCCGCAAATCCCGCACGAAGTGCGCGTATTCACGCTCCCGCGAGGCCTGGTCCGGCAGCCGCAGCAGATAAGAGGGGTGAACTGTGACAAACGCCACGCCCGCATGCAGGGCTATCGCCGAGCCGCGCACGCGCGAGATCGTTACAGTTCGGCCGAGAACGGCTTGCGCCGCGCTGGCGCCCAGCAACACGGTCACCGCCGGGCGCACCAACGCGCGCTCCTGCTCCAGCCAAAAGCGGCATGCGGCGATTTCCCCGCCGTCGGGCTTCCGGTGAATGCGGCGCTTGCCACGCGGCTCGAATTTGAAATGCTTCACCGCGTTGGTGACGTAGATCGTCGCGCGATCGATGCCGGCGTCCGCCAGGGCACGGTCGAGGATATGTCCCGCCGGCCCGACAAACGGGCGACCGGCGATGTCCTCCTGGTCGCCGGGTTGCTCGCCCACCAGCATCAGGCGGGCGTCGGCCGGCCCCTCGCCAAACACCGCCTGCGTCGCGTTGCGCCATAGCGGGCAGCGCCGGCACCGCGCGACTTCCGCCGCAAGCTGCGCAAGACCCCCGTGGGAGGTCGCGAGCGGCAGTTCCGGCTGTTGGGTGGCCGAATGGCTCTGCCTCCCATGGGGAAATGGCGCAGCCCATCACCGGTTCCGTGGCGGGCAGAAAGGCCAGGGCTCTGCCCTGGACCCGTCACGCCGGAGGCGTGCTGCGCACGACGGG
>JAATGE010000126.1 GCA_015654825.1 Rhodospirillales bacterium | reverse complement strand
TACCAATCTCGCAGACCTGTTGCTCCGGCCTCTTGGCTCGGCGTCAATGCCAGTCTCGGAACAGACAAAATGGGGTCTGGGGCCTCCGGCCCCAGCGGGTCCAGGGCAGAGCCCTGGCCTTCACTTTTCGAATCAAACCTTGAGCTTCTTGCTGCCAGAGCTCAGATTTCCTTATGTTCGCGCTTATGGGGCTCTGCCCCTGGCCTTTTATCCTTCCCGGGGTGGCCCTTGCCGCGAGCCCGGTGTAGCGATCCGATGCAAAGTGATCACAGGATGGATGCCGGCTTATGACCACGAATGCCGCCCTGCTTGCCCGCCGCCAGGAGGCGGTCCCGCGCGCGCTGACCCACGCCACCACCGCCTATGCGGCGCGCGCCAGCAACGCCGAGATCTGGGACGTCGAGGGCCACCGCTACATCGATTTCGCCGGCGGCATTGCGGTGCTGAACACCGGCCATTGCCACCCCAAGGTAATGGCCGCCGCGCGCGAGCAGATGGAGCGCTTCACCCACACCTGCGTGCAGGTGCTGGCCTATGAGCCTTATGTGGAGTTGGCCGAGCGGCTGAACGCGCTGGCGCCGTTCTCCGGCCATGCCCGCACGATTTTCTTCACCACCGGCGCCGAGGCAGTGGAGAACGCGGTCAAGATCGCCCGCGTCGCGACCGGCCGCAGCGGCATTATCGCCTTCGCCGGCGCGTTCCACGGCCGCACCATCCTGACCAGCGCGCTGACCGGAAAGACGCTACCGTACAAGCGCGGCTTCGGCCCGTTTCCCGCGGAAATCTACCACGTGCCATTTCCGATCGAGCACCACGGCGTAACGGTCGCCGACAGCCTGCGCGCGCTGGATTATTTGTTCCGTAGCGACATCGAGCCGGCCCGGGTGGCTGCCATCCTGATCGAACCCGTGCAGGGCGAGGGCGGATTTTACCAGGCCCCCACCGAGCTGCTGCTGGCCCTGCGAAAGATCTGTGACCAGCACGGCATTTTGCTGGTCAGCGACGAGGTGCAGGCAGGTTTTGGCCGCACCGGAAGAATGTTCGGCATCGAGCATAGCGGCGTGGAGCCGGATCTCGTAACTGTCGCGAAATCGCTCGCCGGCGGCTTTCCGCTGTCCGGCGTCATCGGCCGCGACGCGATCATGCAGGCGGCCGAGCCCGGCGGGCTTGGCGGCACTTTCGCCGGCAACCCGATTGCCTGCGCCGCGGCGCTTGCCGTGCTCGACGTGCTCGCGGAAGAGAAATTGCTCGAGCGCGCGGACGTGATCGGGGGGCGAATCAAGGCGCGGCTGCATGCGATAGCGCAGCGCAACGATACGCTACCGATCGGCGCCATCCGCGGCCTCGGCGCCATGATCGGCTTCGAGATCTTTCGGGAGCGTGGCGGCACCGAGCCGGACGCGGAGGCAACCAGGCGGGTCACCGCGAGCGCGATGCAGGAGGGCCTCGTGCTGCTGTCCTGCGGCGTGTTCGCCAACGTGATCCGCGTGCTGGTGCCGCTGACCGTGCAGGATGAGGTCCTGGAAGAGGGCCTGGACAAGCTTGAGCGGGCGTTGGCGGCGTGACCGATACCGATACGCTGCCCGACCGGCTGTCGAGCGATCCGCGCAGCCCGTTCTACAACGAGGCGCTGCTGACGCGCGGCGTCGGCGTGCGTTTCAAGGGCATCGAGCGCAACAATGTCGAAGAGTACTGCGTCAGCGAAGGCTGGGTGCGCGTCGCCGTCGGCAACACGCGCGACCGCTTCGGCCAGCCGCTGACCTTGAAATTGAAAGGCGCCGTCGAGGTTTATTTCCGCGGGTCGGAGGGTTGACGCAGGCAAGACACCTCAGGAAAAGCCAGGTCAGGGCCCCGGAAGCGCGAAGATTTTAATGGCTTCGCCGACCAGGGGCTCCGCCCCCTGGACCCCCGACGGCGTGCCGCCGCCTGCGTTAGCGCTGCGCGGCGGGAGGCTTCTGCACAATCTCGCAGAACCGTGACTTTGGCCTACCGGCCCGGCGTCAATGCCAGACTAGGAACAGACAAAATGGGGTCTGGGGCCTACTGGTCCCGTCGTGCGCAGCACGCCTTCGGCGTGACGGGTCCAGGGCAGAGCCCTGGCCTTCACTTTTCGGCAGAGCCCTGCCCTATTTACGCGGCTTGGAATGCAGCGCTCGCTTTTCGACCAGATGCCAGCTGAGCATTCCACAGCCAAGCCCGCCCGCCAGCCCCAGGGCGAGGGCGGCTGGAAGGGCAAGGCCAGGCAGCGCCAGCAGCAGCAGCTTTTGCACGGGCCAGCCATAAAGGTAGGTGCCGTAAGAAAGATCGACGCGGCGATTGAATGGGCGCAGCCAGGCGAGGCAAGGCGTAAAGGCCGCCCACATCACCAGAACCGCGAAGGGTAATCCGGCCAGTGGCGGCGGGTGCTGGGTGTGCACTCCTGTCCAGTAGGCGAAGATGCAAGCCAGCACCACCAGCGCGAGAGCGGGTGCCAGCGGCTTTGTGAAGGCGCGCTCCAGCCGCCAATGGGCAACGCACATGCCGGTGAGAAACATCGTGCCGATCCCCAGGATGATGGGGCGGTTCAGTGTCAGCACAGCAGCAGGGGGAAACGGAAACGGCAGCGTTATACCAACCGTCCTGATGTGTGACTCGCAGGGGATTCCCAAAGTTCAACCGGTCTGATTCCCTGGCATCGCGGCCGATTCGCGGCGCAGGAGGCTCGGTATGGCAGTAGCAATCTCCCGGATGGACCTTACCGCAGGCG
>JAATGE010000090.1 GCA_015654825.1 Rhodospirillales bacterium | reverse complement strand
GGGCGGCGTGAAGGACACCACCGGACTGGTTTCACTGAGGCCGTAACCCTCCATCAGCTCGCAATGGGTCAATTCCATGAAGCGCTGGCGGGTTTCCACCGGCAGCGGCGCGCCGCCGCTGATGCAGAGTTTGATCGATGTCAAATCGATCTTGCGGCGCGCGGCAGCTTCGACCAGCACCGTGTAGATCGTGGGCACGGCGGGGAACATCGTCGGGCGGGTGCGCGCGATCGTCGCCAGCGTATCGTCGAGATCGAAGCGCGGCACCAGGATCATCAGCGACGCCGTGCGCACCGAGAGGATCATCACTGTGGTGAGCGCGAACACATGGAACAGCGGCAGCACGCCCATGACGCGCTCCTGGCCCAGATTGTTCAGGCCCATGCCGTCGATCACCTGCGCGCAGTTGCTGGTGATATTGGCGTGCGTGAGCTCCGCGGCCTTGGGCACGCCCGTGGTGCCGCCGGTATATTGCAAAATGGCGGTGTCGCCGGGGTCGATCGCGACCGGGGCGATGCGCCCGTCGTTGCGGATCAGCGCCTCGTAACGGATGGTCCGGGCGTCGGTGGCGATCGCCGCTACGTCGCGGCGGCGCACCAGCGGGAACAGCAATCCCTTCAGGCGCGGCAGCGAGCCGGCCATCGAACACACCACGAGCTTGCGCAAACCCGTAGCGGCGGCGACCCTGGCGACCTTCGGATAGATCAGCGCCAGGTCCATCGTGATCATGATTTCGGTGCCGGAATCCTCGATCGCGTGGCGCAGTTCGCGTTCGACGTAGAGCGGGTTGTAGTTCACCACGACGCCGCCGGCGCGCAGCGTGGCGAAGAAGAAAATCACCGCATAGGGCGTGTTCGGCAGGCACAGGCCGACGCGGGTGCCGTGTACCACGCCAAGCTTTTGCAGGCCGGCGGTGGCGCGGTCGACGAGGTGGTCCAACTCCGCGTAGGTCCAGACGCGGCCCATGAAATCGATCGCCGGGCTTTTGGCGAAATTGCGGGCCGAGGCGCTGAGCAGGGCGGGAATCGGCTGCACGGCCGCTTCCAGCGTCGGCGCAAGTGCGGTCTGATCTGGCACTTTTGTTGCCTCCCGGCATTTAGCGCTACAGCCTCGGGGCCTGACCCGGGCTGGCGCGCGAGCCCGATGAACTGTAGGCCCGGCTGATCCGTCGGCCCCGCTGATATATGGGCCGTGTGCCGCATGGATAAGGAGGGCGCAAGATGAGAGGAATCGCAGCGATCGGGCTGGCATTGGCCGCGACCGGCCTGGTGGGGACCGGCGCTTCGGGGGCGCCGGCCGGCCCGACCGGGCTTTGGATGACGGCTTCGGGCCGCGCCGCCGTCGATATCGAGCCTTGCGGTGACAAATTGTGCGGCGCGATCGCCTGGCTGAAGGCACCGCTGAATGAACAGGGCAAGCCTAAGACGGACATCCACAATAGCGATCAAAGCTTGCAGGCGCGGCCGTTATGCGGGCTGAAGCTGCTGTGGGACTTTGTGCCGGACGGCGACGGCGCCTGGACCGACGGCCACATTTACGACCCCGAGCACGGCGATACCTATAGCAGCAATATGCACCTGCTGGCGGACGGCACTTTGCAGGTGCGCGGCTATATCGGCTTTTCCCTGCTCGGGAAGACGCAGGTCTGGACGCGGCCTTCGGGGCAATTGGCGCATTGCTGATAGCAGCATAAAAAGCTGGGTGGGACGAAGCCGTCCCCCCAGACCCCCCGGCGTTAATTTTTCGGGGGAGCGGTTACGGTTACTGCGACCTTCAAGGTGGTGTAGGCGGGCGCGCCTTTGACTATCAGGTGCACTACGAAACTGTCATGGCCTACGAAGCCAGTATCCGGCACGTACTCCACGCTCGTCTTCCCGTCGTACTTCACTACGCGCGGCGTGCCGTGCCTTGGCACCTCGGGCACCAGGGGCGCGTCATAGGGTTTGCCGCTGGCGGCGGTCAGCGTCGCCGCGCAATAGCCACCCTCGTTGCTGACCCGCATGGTCACCGTGGCGGTGCCGCCGTCGGTGACGTGGAACGGCGCCACCGTGCAATCGGCAGCCTTCGGGGGGCCGATGTGCGGCGGCGGAAGCGGCGGTGGCGGGGGCGGTGGCGGGGGCAAGGGTTTCGGTGCGCACGCCTGCAACGCGAGGCCCAGACTGAAGACGGAGAGAAGAAATTTCGCCTGCACGGCGTCGATACTCCAGGGTCGCGAGAACACGGCAGCCGGCGCGCGACTCGGAGGGCCGGTGCATGGCGGCTTGGTTAGCCCGGCTCGCCGCGTGCGACCAGGGGTGGCCGGCGCGCCAGGGTGGCCGGCGCGCCACACGCCAATGCGGAAGCGAAAGACGGGTTGCGCGGGCTACGTAAGATTCTGTTAACTCCGCGCCGACCCAGCTTTTCCGGGGGGAGTGACCCATGCGTCTTGCTACGACTATTCTGGCCATCTGCGTTGCCGCGGGCCCCGCGCTCGCGGTCCCGAGCACCTGCACCCGGGACGCCGACCGCACGGCGTTCGATACCGCGGCGCTGAAAAGCGAGCTGATGGTGACCGCCTTGGTGTGCAAGCAGCAGGACAGCTACAACGCCTTCATCCACACCTACCAGCCGGCCGTGGTTGGCGAGGAGAAGGACCTGGCCGCCTACTTCAAGCGCGCCTACGGGCGCCAGTACCAGAAGGCGTACGACGACTACATCAGCAATCTGGCCAATGTGCAGAGCGACGAGGGCCTCAAGATGGGCACCGCGTTCTGTGAGACTTACACGACGATGTTCGACGAAGTGCTGAGCCTGCACAGCGCCACCGAACTCGCCGACTACGCCCACAGCAAGGCACTGGTGCAGCCCGTGAGCTTCCAGACCTGCGCCGAAATGCCGGCAAAGCCGGGCAGGTCGCACGGGAAGTCGAAGAAGAAGCGGACTGCCTAGAAAAAAGGCCAGGGCTCTGCCCTGGACCCCGTCGTGCGCAGCACGCATTCGCGTGACGGGGCCAGTAGGCCCCAGACCCCATTCACTGGGGGGGAACGGCGAAGTCAGAAAATCCATGGCTGGTACAGGCTTCGCCGGGGCGCCGATGAAAAAGCCGCGCAGCGCTATAGGGGGTCTGGGGCCTACTGGCCCCAGCGGGTCCAGGGCAGAGCCCTGGCCTACCCCTTGTCTTACTTAAGTATAATCTCCACCCGCCGGTTCTGCGGCTCGCGGACGCCTTTCGCGGTCGGCACCCGCGGGTTGGATTCGCCAAAACCGTGGATCGCGATTTCCGACTGGGCCACGCCGTCGCGCACCAGCTCGGCCTCCACGCTCTCCGCGCGCCGTACCGATAGCCGCTGGTTATAGGCGGCCGAGCCGGAAAGGTCGGTGTAGCCGTTCACCTCGATGCGGGTGGTTTGCACGTGTGTGCTGGCCTGTGCCGCTTCCGCGACGATCTGCCGGGCGCGGGCGCTCAGGTCGGCGCGATCCCTGTCGAAGAACACCAGGTAGGTGCGGGCGGCTTCCGGCGCGGGCGCCGAGGCCGGCGGCGCGGTCGGCGGCACGGGCGGCGGCGGCGGCGC
>JAATGE010000314.1 GCA_015654825.1 Rhodospirillales bacterium | reverse complement strand
TGGGGGTCTGGTGCCGTCGTTCGCAGCATTCTCTCGCGTGACGGCCCCAGCGGGTCCAGGGCAGAGCCCTGGCCTTCCTGCCCTTATCCGCGCCCTGGACACGGCCGCAGGAGTCAAGATTTCCGGCAGTTGGTATAAGGCCCCAGCTTGGTCCTGGGGGCAGAGCCCCTAGCCTTCCTACGCTCGGCCCGACATTTGCGCTGAGCGACACGAGTTTTGCGCGCATTGCGACGACTTCGGGCGGGGCCGCGCCGCATGGTGGCAGGACTGGCGGCGCAATCGGCGTCGAACCAGACTGTCAGGAGAGTTTTCCTATGTCACGCTTTTCATTGTGCCAACTTACGGCGGCGGCCGGCCTTGCCCTGGCGGCGCTTACCAGCGCCCCGGCGGCGGCGGACCCGATTGAGCGGGTCCTCAGCACGCCGACCGGCTGGCTGTATTATTACGGCGTTACGCCCGCGCAGCTTTCCACCATTCTCAGCAGCGGCAATTATCGCATCGTCGATTTGCAGGTCGAGTCCGTTTCCGGCTCGAGCCCGGTGTTCACGGTGGCCCTCGTCAACAACACCGGCGTTTATGGCAAGGGTTGGTGGTACTATTACGGTCAGACAACGGCCCAGGTCAGCGCGGCGCTCACCGCCAACAATGCGCGCCTGATCAGCGTCAGCCCCTATGTGGTCAGCGGAACGACGTATTACGCGACCGTGATGGTGCCGAATACCAACAGCGACGCGAAGACCTGGTACTGGTGGGTCGGCTCCGGCAGCTACATCAACTCCCAGCTCACGGCCACCAGCACCCGCCTGGTTGATCTGGAACCGTTCACGACCAGCAGCGGCACGCAGTACGCCGCGATCGCGATCGCCAATACCGGCGCCGATGCGGATAGCTGGTGGTGGTACCTGGGTTCCTCGCTGAGCTCGCTGAACACCAATATCAGCAACAACCATGCGCAGCTGCTGACGTTCAACAGCGATCCGGGCGCTTCCACCTACAATGCCGCGATGCAGGGCAACCCGACCGCGGCCTGGTGGTATTATGCCAGCGTCAGTCCGGGCACGCTTTCGGCCCTGGTGACCGAGAACGGTGCGCGCCTGACGGAAGTGCGGTCGATCTTCCCGGGCGGAACGCGCGCGTTCAATGCCATCATGATCAATAACTCCAACGCCTGCACGTCGCGTATCATTTCGATCCAGCACAACAATGGCACTGGCTGGAACGGCAGCTATCTGAAGCAGGTGTCGGGCAAGGCGATCCCCGGCGGGCCCGTGCTGTGCAGTTCGGCCGACGCGCGGCAGTTCGATCCGGCGAGCGCCATCAAGACGGTGATCGGCACTTACGTGATGAAGCTGGTGCAGAACCACCAGGCCAAGCTGACCGACACGGTTCCGCTGTACGATCCGAACAATTTCTGCAACTTTGCGCAGATCGGCACGGAATCGCTCGGCAACGCCGTGACCCAGATGCTGCAGAACTCCGACAATGCGCGGACCGACATGCTGCTGAAGCGCTATAGCCTCGGCACCATCAACGCCTATGCGCACTCCATCGGCATGGCGAACACCAACTTCAATACGTACATCGATTGCCCGGGCCCGCATACGACGTTGACGCTGGACGACGCGGCGACGCTTTATACCGGGCTGGCGAACCACACGGTGCTGAAAACCGCCAACGTGAAAAAGCTGTTCAGCATGATGGCCGGCCGCAACTACGATTTCGCCGGAATGTGGGGGGACCTGCAGCCGATCATCGCGGCCAACGCCGGGTCGCTGACGTCCGGCCAGGTGGCGAGCTTCACCGCCGCCATTACGCTGTCCTACAAGTCCGGCGGCTACACGTGGCCGGGCGGAACACCCGACCTCAACGGGCAGACCGAGTATGGCGATGAAGGCATCGACGGTGTGGTGGGCATTCCGTACTGCTCCGGCAAGAAGCAGGCGATCCGCCAGTTCGTGTTTGGCTTTTTCCATGAAAGCACGGCGTCCGACGCGGATCAGACACCGCTGCTCAACGCCATGGGCGCCGGCGCGCAGTTGCTGACGGAGCAGGTGCAGAGCGCACTCGCCACCTGGAACAAGTGCGGGTAGTTACGGGTCGCTGACAGATCAGGCCAGGGGTTTTGCCCCTGGCCTGAGGCGAGGAAGTGAAGGTAAGGCCAGGGCTCTGCCCTGGACCCG
>JAATGE010000600.1 GCA_015654825.1 Rhodospirillales bacterium | reverse complement strand
CCAGGAACAACTGTCCAATCCCCCGTCTCAAGAAAGGCCAGGGGCTCTGCCCCTGGACCAAGCTGGGGCCTGAGGCCCCAGACCCCCGTTAGCGCTGCGCGGCTCTACATCGTCTCCCCGGCGAAGCCATTGCGTTCCGCGGTTTTTGCAGGCTTCGGCGTTCCCCCCAATGAATGGGGTCTGGGGCCTACTGGCCCCAGCGGGTCCAGGGCAGAGCCCTGGCCTTCCTTACACAGCCACCTGCGCTATAGGTATCCGCCACATGGCCTCGCAACGCTCCGCCTCCCGCATCCTGTTGAACGCGGCGCTAGACGGAGCGCTGGCCGCCGCCGCCGCTCCGCTGGCCCGCTTCATCGCCGACCCCGGCGCCGGCCTGCTCCACCCGCTCTGGTTCGTCGCCGGCGGCTTCATCACCCTCCTGCTCGGCGGCCTGCCGTTCCGTCTCAGCCAGCAATATTGGCGCTTTGCCGGCATCAGCGACCTGATGGGCGTCGTCGGCGGCGCCATCGCCGGCGCCTCCCTGTTTTCCGGCCTGCTGCTCGCCACCGGCTTCCGCCTCCCCACCGTCACCTTCCCCCTGGTGCACGCCTTCACGCTCGCCACCCTGCTCGCCGCCCCCCGCATCGCCTACCGCCTGTATCACGGCCGCTCCCGCATATCGCTGGACGACCCCGGCCTGCAGCACGTGCTGCTGATCGGCGCCGGCGACGCCGCCGACGGTTTTTTGCGCGCCCTCGCCCCGCAGCGCACCGCCATGCTGCGCGTCGGCGGCCTGCTTTCCATGACCGAGCGCCAGACCGGCCGCCGCATGCACGGCCTGCCCATTCTCGGCGCCGTCGCCGACGCCCCGCTGGTGCTCGCCCGCCTGCGCGCCCGCGGCAAACTGCCCAACGTCCTGGTCGTGACCGAGCCCGATTTCCTCGGCGCCAAGCTCGCCGCCCTGATCACCGCGGCCGAAGCGCAGGGCGTCTCCGTGCGCCGCGCCCCGCCCCCCACAACCCTCGTCGACGCCGACCGCCTGACCCTGAAACCCGTTTCGATCGAGGACCTGCTGAACCGCGAGCAGGTAACGCTCGACCACGCCGGCATGGCCCGCCTGATCGGCGGCCGCCGCATTGCCGTCACCGGCGCCGGCGGCAGCATCGGCTCCGAGCTCGCCCGCCAGGTCGCCGCCCTCGCCCCCGCCGAGCTCTGGCTCATCGACAACAGCGAGTATGCGCTGTGGCAGGTCGACCTCGAGCTCTCCGAGCTGGCACCGCTTGTGCGCCGCCGCGCCGTGCTGGCCGACGTGCGCGACGCCCCGCGCATCGGCGAGATCTTTGCCGAATTGCGCCCCGAACTGGTGTTCCATGCCGCGGCGCTGAAACACGTGCCGATGGTCGAGGCCAATCCGCTCGAAGGCCTGCTGACCAACGCCGCCGGCACCCGCGTCGTCGCCGACGCCGCCCGCGCCGCCGCCGCGCTGGCCACCGTGTTCATCTCCACCGACAAGGCGGTAAATCCCACCAGCCTCATGGGTGCCAGCAAGCGCCTCGCCGAAATGTATTGCCAGGCGCTGGACATCGAGGCCCGTGCCCAGGCGTCCGGCATGCGCTGCGTCACGGTCCGCTTCGGCAACGTCCTCGGCAGCACCGGCAGCGTGGTGCCTTTATTCCGCCGCCAGCTCGAACGCGGCGGCCCGCTCACCGTCACCCACCCCGACATGCAGCGCTACTTCATGACGGTGCATGAAGCCGTCGAACTGGTGCTGCAGGCAACCGTCGTCGGCCTCGGGGAGGGGGCGCTTCCGGGCGCGCAACAAGGCGGCATTTTCGTGCTCGACATGGGCAAGCCGGTGCGCATCCTCGATCTCGCCCGCCAGATGATCCAGCTCGCCGGCCTGCGCCCCGAACAGGACATAAAGATCGAATTCACCGGCCTGCGCCCAGGCGAAAAACTGTTCGAGGAACTGTTCCACGGCCGCGAACCCCCGGTCCCCACCGGCCACCCCGGCCTGCTGATGGCCATGCCTCGCACCTCCGACGCCGCCCTCGTCAGCCGCGCCATCGACGAAATCGCCGCCTCGTGCCGCCTTGGCGACACACACGCGGCGCTCGCGCTGCTGCGTCAGCAGGTGCCGGAGTTTTCAACTGAAGCAAGGCCAGGGGCTCTGCCCCTGGACCCCGCTGGGGACAAGTCCCCAGACCCCATTAATTTATGTTCCGAT
>JAATGE010000365.1 GCA_015654825.1 Rhodospirillales bacterium | reverse complement strand
GACAAAAAAGCCGAACGAAATTCTGGCGGCGGTAAAAAGAGGGCACCAAGTGTTAGATTCTATCCACTAGTGCATGATAGCTTGAGGTTGACTGGGCTTCGCCGACCAGGGGTCCGGCCCCCTGGACCCAAGACGGCGTGCCGCCGCCTGCGTTAGTGCTGCGCGGCGGGAGTTTTCTGCTTGATCGGTGCGAGCTGCCAGGCATCGCCATTCGCTCGGTGCCAATGCCAATCTCGGAACAAACAAAATTGGGGTCTGGGGCCTAAGGCCCCAGCTTGGTCCAGGGGCAGAGCCCCTGGCCTTACTCTTCACGTCAACCTCACCCTATCGCGCTCTAGCAAATTAGGGCGCGATCGGCCCGCCGGGAAAGGCGAGCCCCCTGCCCCGGCCGGTCACGCGGGAACAGGGTCGCGGACCGCGACGCCGAGCGAATTCAGCAGGCGCCGCACCTCGGCGCCCGACGCGTGATGATTGATGATCGCATCGAACAGCGGGCGCAGCGCGCCCTTGCCGCGCAAATGCGCCGCCAGGTCGTGCATGCTGCCCTCGATGCCGAATACCTCCAGGCCCGGCGACCGGGCCGCCTGGAACAACGCATAATGCTTCATGTCGTGCGGCTGGCCGAGACCGAAGAATACCAGGCGGCGACAGGTTGCCGGCGCATCGCCGATGCAGGTGGCAAAGCGCCAATCGTCGATGGCACGCACCCATTCGTGAAAGCGGATCTCGTCGGGCACTACGTCCGGATGCACCGAATATTGCGGAACGAACGCAATGGCCGCCTCGCAGCCCGGCCAGCGCGCGGCGAACAGCAGCGCGCCGAAACCGCCCATGCTGTTGCCGATCGTTGCCAACTTGCGGCCCGCCAGGTGGGGTAGCAGCACCGCTTCCAGCTTGTCCGATCCACGATTGTACCAGCTGCGGTTCTTGTCGATTACGAAATATAAATCGTGCTGCCCCGGCCTGCCTGTCAGCGTGCGGGCAAATTCCTCGACCTGCAGGCCGCCGAGGCCGTGGCCGATGCCGGTGAACGAAACGATCGCCGGGGCATCCGCGAGGTCGCCGCGCAGGAACGCGATGCGCAGATCGGCATCGTCAATAAGCACCTCGCCGCGTTCCGACACCGGCCTCATATCCGCCTGTCCTCCATCGTCAATCTCCATACGAACCTACCCATCTGCGGGTTGAGTTAAGGTCAGGAAGGCCAGGGCCCTTCGCCTTGCCGGATTTTTTCGATTCAACTCAACCACTGGTGGCAGCCTGTAATCTAATTTTTATGTACTTGTATAGGGGTCAGATTACCGGAAATCTGGACGA
Source organism: Rhodospirillales bacterium (assembly GCA_015654825.1). Classification (GTDB taxonomy): domain Bacteria; phylum Pseudomonadota; class Alphaproteobacteria; order Acetobacterales; family Acetobacteraceae; genus CAJCIS01. Next base: position 1,072 of record JAATGE010000365.1, on the reverse strand, counting down.
GCGAACTAATTGCATGGGAGATTCGACTTGCCTTTCGCCATTTCTTGAGCTAGAGCATTTTTTGTGACGAATGGGCTTCTGGCAGGAGACTTCGTCTCTCAACTCATTGGCGAAGGCAGCTGGCATGAAAAACCTCATAGCACTGAAAGGCGCCCTGTGCGCCGACCGCAGGGCCGTCACGGCGCTGGAATACGGCATCATCGCGGGCGTTCTCGGCCTCGTGCTGATCCTGATTTTCCAGGGCTTCGGCACAACGCTGAGTTCACTGTTCACGAGCATCGGCTCCAGCATCTGATAGCGGCCCGCCGCGCGTATCGTTATATTGTCGAAAGTTGCACGCGGCCGAATGCTACATTCGGCCGTTTGGTAAACGCGCGCCGTGGCGGCTGGAAATATCGGTACCGAATGGTGAGATCAGGCCGGGGCAATGCCCCGGTCTGTATCATTGTTCGCGCGCCAACAGCGCGGCCTTGCGCGGCTTGCCCCAGGCGTAGCCGGAGATACCACCGGACGCGGTGACCGCGCGGTGGCAAGGCACGGCGACTGCCAATGGATTGGCGGCACACGCGGAGCCGACCGCGCGGGCGGCGCCCGGCTTGCCGACGGCAGCGGCGAGTGCGGCGTAGCTCGCGGTTTTTCCCGCCGGGATTTCCTGCAGCGCCTGCCAGACGCGACGCTGGAACGCGGTGCCGCGAATATCCAGCGGCAACGCGTGGCCGGCGCGCGGCGCATCGATCAGCGCGACAACTTCGGCGACGCGGGTCGCAAATTCGGCGGCGGCCTCGGCGAGGTTCGCGCGCGGGAAGCGGCGCGCGAGCTCGTCACGCAGGGCGGCTTGATCATCGCCGAGCAGGATAGCGCAGATGCCGCGTCCGCTCATGGCGACCAGGATTTTTCCCAAAAAACTGTCGCCGACTGCGAACTGGATGGTCTCCCCTGCCCCACCGGTGCGGTAGCGCGTGGGCGTCATGCCGAGCATGCTGTCCGCGGCTTCGTAGAAACGGCCGCTGGAGGAAAAGCAGGATTCGTAGATAGCGTCGGTGAAGTTGGCGCCGGAGCACAGCCCCGCCTG
>JAATGE010000366.1 GCA_015654825.1 Rhodospirillales bacterium | reverse complement strand
GAGGGGCCCTGCGGCAACAGATAAGGACAAGTAAGGCCAGGGCTCTGCCCTGGACCCGCGGGGGCCGGTAGGCCCCAGACCCCATTCAATTTTGTTCCGAGACCGGCGTGGACACCGAGCGGATTGCATGATGTGCGGGCTGCTGAGTATTGCCAATTGACTCGATGCCGATGCGGAACTCGGAACAGATGAAATGGGGCCTGGGGCCTACGGCCCCAGCGGGGTCCTAGGGGCAGCGCCCCTAGCCTTCTTCCCTAAAAATCCGTGCACCGGCCTTTATACTCCCAATCGCCATATCGTGTCGGTTCCGGTCCCTTCGGGCCGCCGATCTCCTTTGGCATCTTGGGCGCGACCGGTTCAGCTGCGTCCGCCGGCTTGCCTTCGTCCGCCGGCTTGGGGTCAGGCGTCTTCATCCACCCGCCTCGGCAATGCGCTTTTGCGCCATCGGGCGCCAGGGCGCGTCCGCGGGCGCTTCGGCCAGGGCGCGCTTGAACAGGGCCAGGGCTTCCGGGGTGATTTTGCCGGCGGCCTCGGTCAGCACTTCCGCGGTTTGCACCGCCAGGGTCGCGTCGAAGCGGTCCGCCAGCACGGTCTTCCACGCTTCCGCGGCCTCCGGCAGCCGGCCGCGGGTCAGTTCTGCGCGGCCGAGAATTTCGTAGCCCTCGAGCGTGCGTGGCGCGTGCGGGTCCATCAGCCTCAGGCGGGCGCGCAGTTGCTCGATCAGCGCGTCATCCTTTGCCGCTTTGGCGGCGTCCGACGCCGACGATGCCGCCTCGGACGGGCTCGTTGCGTCGCCGCGGGGCGGGAAGTCCGGGTGGCCGATCCGAAGATACAGTATCAGCGCGGCCATCGGCACCAGCAGCCCGACGAGCACGAGCGTTCCCGGCCCGGAGGCGGCGCCCTTGCCGTCGGCCAGCGCCGCGTCGGCCAGCAGTCGCCGCTGCACTTCGAGCTTGGCCGCCGCATGCTCTTCCGCGACCAGCCTGCCATCCGCCAGATCGAGATCCAGCTCGCGCAACTGCGCGCGGTGCAGCGCCATGGCGGCTTCCTGCCGGCCGCGGATGCGGGCGCCGCGCCAGCCGAGATACACCAGCGGCGCTACCGCGAGCGCCGCCAAAACCGCGATCCATAGCCAGATCATTCCGCGCCCGTCAGCTCCCGCAGCCTGGCCTGCTCGGCGGCCGTCAGCGGCGCGGGGCCGCCTTGCTCAACCGCGCGCCTGCGGCCCCACCAGGCCGCGAGGCCGCCCAGCAGCAGGCCCAGCGCGGGCGTGGCCCAAAGCAGCGCCGTGGATAGCATCAGCGGCGGCTTCAGGCGCACAAAATTGCCGTAGCGCGCTACCATCCAGTCGATGACCTGCTGGTCCGTGGTGCCGGCCACGACACGCTGGCGAACAATGGCGCGCAAATCCTTGGCCATGTCGGCGTTGCTGTCCTCGATCGATTCGTTCTGACAAACCAGGCAACGTAGCTGGCTGCCGATCGCCTCGGCCCGCGCTTCCTGCTGCGGGTCGGGCAGCATTTCCTTTGGATCGGCGACCGCGAACGCGGGGCCCGAAAGAAGCAGGACAAGCAACAGGCCTGGGGCTCGGCCCGCCCCCGTCACGCGAAAGCGTGCCGCGCACGACGGGGCCTCTGGCCCCAGCCCCCCATTCATTTTCATGCTATCGCACGCAGGGCGGGGCGTAATTCCGAACGCACCGAGTCTTCGGTCAACGGGCCCGCGAGATGCCAGCGGACTATACCGGAACGATCTATCAGGAACGATTCCGGGACGCCGTACACGCCCCAGTCTATTGCCACGCGGCCGGCCGCGTCGTTGGCGATGCGCGCGTAGGGGTTGCCGTAACGATTCAGGAACTCGCCGGAGGCCGCTTCGGTGTCCTTGTAGGCAACCGCCCAGATCGGAATGCCCTCGGCCGCCAGGCTCGCCAATATGTCCGCTTCCTCGGCGCACGGAATGCACCAGCTGGCGTAGAAATTGACCAGCACGGGCTTGGCCGCGGCCGCCTGCTTTAAATCGGCGGCACCAAAACCCTTTGCCTTGCCCAGGCCGGTCAGCGAAAAATCCGGCACCTGCTTGCCCACCAGCGGATTGTCCAGCGCATGCGGATCGAATTTACCGGCCGCCATGCGGTCAAGCATTTTCCAGAACGCAAGCCCGGCCGCCGCCGCGAGCCCGAGCGGCGCCAGCATCACCAGACTGCGTCGCGTGGTGCTCACGCCGGCACCGCAACCCTGGCCCGCGACGGCGCGCCGACCCGCAGCCGCCGGTCCGCCAGCGACAGCGCGCCGCCCAGGGCCATGAACCCGGCGCCGAGCCAGATCCACGGTGCCAGCACGTTCACGTGCAGCCGCAGCACCGCGGCACCATCCCGTTCCTCACCCAGAACGGCGTAGAGGTCGCGCAGGAAATTGGTGGATATCGCCACGTCATACGTCGTCTGGTGCTGCAGCGGGAACGTGCGGCGCGACGGGTACATCAGCGTCAGCGGCACGCCGTCCTGCTTTACGTAGATCGTTGCCATGCGCGAGCTGTAATTCGGCCCGTCGACATCCTCCAGGCGCATCAGCGTCCACTCGTAGCCGCCGGACTGGAAACTGTCCCCCACCTTCGCCGAAACGATCTTTTGCGTGCTGAGCGAGGCGCCGGCGAGGCCCGCGACGGTGACACCCATGCCGGCATGCGCAATGGCGGCGCCCAGGACGGCGACCGGCAGTCCACGCGCACGGCGGAAGCTGCTCGCCACCGGGGCGCGGAACAGCAACGTGCGCTCCACTACCTCCGCGAAACTGCCGAGGATCAGCCAGGCGGAAAGCCCGAACGCCAGCGCCGGCAGGATCTTCATGCCGATGCTGCAGGCGCCGGCGATGACCACGGCGATCAGCGCCGCCCACCAGGCGTGCTGCACCACGGGCCAGAGCCGCGCGCGTTTCCACGGCAGCAGGGGGCCGACCGCCATGGCGGCGAATACGGGAATTGCCAGCGGCAGCACGGCCGCATTGAAGAACGGCGCGCCGACGCTGATTTTCTCGCCGAGCAGCAGGTCGCAGAACGGCGGGTACATCGTACCCACCACGACCACCGCACAAATCGAGCACAGCAGAATATTGTTCAGCACGATCGCGCCCTCGCGGGAGATCGGCGCGAATATGCCGCCCGACGCGAGCCGCGGTGCGCGCAGCGCGAACAGCAGCAGCGAGCCGCCGATCACCAGGGCCAGCAGGGCGAGAATGAAAATGCCGCGCGCCGGATCGCTGGCGAAGGCGTGCACCGAATTGAGGATGCCCGAGCGGACCAGGAAGGTTCCCGACAGCGACAGCGAGAACGTGCCGATGGCGAGCAGCACGGTCCAGATCTTCAGGCTTTCGCGCTTTTCGACGACGATCGCCGAGTGCACCAGCGCCGTGCCGGTCAGCCACGGCATCAGCGACGCGTTTTCCACCGGATCCCAGAACCAGTAGCCACCCCAGCCGAGTTCGTAATAGGCCCACCAGGATCCGAGCGCGATGCCGCAGGTCAGGAAGCACCAGGAGACCAGGGCCCAGGGCCGCACCCAGCGCCCCCAGGCGGCATCGATACGGCCTTCGAGCAGGGCCGCGACGGCGAACGCGAAGGGGACCGCGAAGCCGACATACCCGGTGTAGAGAATGGGCGGATGGAACGCCAAACCCGGGTCCTGCAGCAGCGGGTTCATGCCCTGTCCGTCGGCGGCGGGCGGCCAGATGCGCGCGAACGGGTTCGATGTGGTCAGGGCGAACAGCAGGAAGCCGCAACTCGTTCCGCCGAGCACGCCGAGCACGCGGGCGCGCAGCGCGGTCGGCAGATTGCCGCCGGCGAGCGCCACGGCGGCGCCGCAGATCGCGAGCACCAGGCCCCAGAGCAGGATGGAGCCCTCGTGGTTGCCCCAGGTGCCGGTGATTTTATACAGCAGCGGTTTCGCGGCCGCACTGTTCTGCACGATATTCAGCACCGAGAAATCGTCGTGCGTAGCAGCCCACGCCAGCGCCGCCGCGGAGGCCGCCAGCGCCAGGAACTGTCCGATCGCCAGCCCCGGCGTCGCCGCCATTAGCCGACTGTCACGGCGCCAGGCGCCATAGATCCCTATGAAACCCTGTGCCAGCGCCAGACAGCAGCCAAGAGCCAGTGCGAAATTGCCAAGTTCCGGGATCATGCGGGTGGAACCGCACAACGATCGCAGGACAAGTCAAAGGCGTGTTTGTTGGCCTCGGTATCGATGTCCGACTCGGAACCAAAATTAAATGGGGTCTGGGGCCTAAGGCCCCGTCGTGCGCGAGCACGCTGCGCGTGACGGGGTCCCAGGGGCAGAGCCCCTGGCCTTTTTGCTATGTTCATGAGCCCGGCACTCCCCCCTTATCCTTCCAGTACCCACGCTTTTTCAAAGCGTCGGCCACATCCTTAGGCATGTATTTCTCGTCGTGCTTGGCCAGCACTTCCTGGGCGCGGAACGAGTGGTCCTGCGCCAGGGCGCCCACCGCCACCACGCCCTGCCCTTCGCGGAACAGGTCCGGCAGGATGCCGCTATAGGATACTTCGATGGCTGCTTTACCGTCGGTGACGCGGAACGTCGCCGCCGGGCTGCCCTCCACGGTTGCGTGGTGCACCGAACCCGGCTCCACCATGCCGCCGAGCCGGATGGTCTGGCCGGGCGCCGGGTTTTTTTCGGCGATGTCGGCCGGCGTCATGAAGAACACCAGGTTGTCGGAGAACGCGGCCAGGGTCAGGGCCGCCGCGCTGCCCAGGCCGGCCAGCGACGCGAGCACGATCACGAGCCGCCGGCGCTTGCGGGTCATGGCAGGTCCTGTGCGCGCGGATCGATGGCGCGCAGCCGCCGCGCGGCCAGGCGCAGCCGCAGCGAGGTGCTGACCACCAGCCCCAGCGCCAGCCGTGCGAACAGCATGTAGCTGCCGATCACGTAGGGCAGGTGCGTCATGCGGCCGCGGCCCGGGCCGACAGCAGGCCGCGGATACGCCGCTCCATGACCGCGGCGCGCAGGCGCGCGACGACGATGGCCCAGAAGCCGAGCGTGATGCCGAGCGTCGACAGGCCCAGCGGCCAGAGCAGGCTGCCCGAAATCGTGGGCGCGCCGGTCAGCGTGATGCTGGCCGGCTGGTGCAACGTGTTCCACCAGTTGACGCTGTATTTGATGATCGGCAGGTCCACGGCCCCAATCAGCGCCAGGATGGCGCCGGCGCGGTAGCCGCGCTCCGGGTCGTCGAATGCGCGCACCAGCATTGTGTGGCCGATATACAGGAAGAACAGCACCAGCACGCTGGTCAGCCGCGCATCCCACACCCACCAGGCGCCCCACATCGGCCTGCCCCACAGGCTGCCGGTGGCCAGGCAGAGCGCGGTCACGGCGGCGCCCACGGGGCCGATTTCGGCGGCCGCGAGGTCCGCCAGCGGGTGGCGCCAGACGATGGAGACGAAGCTGGCGGCGGCCAGTGCCGCGTAACCGGAGCTTGCCAGCCAGGCGGCCGGCACATGCACGTACATGATGCGCACCGCGTCGCCCTGCTGGTAGTCGGCGGGCGACAGGAACAGGCCGCCGAGCAGGCCCGCCGCGGTGAGGAGCAGCGCCGGCCAGGTCAGGAACGGCTGAACGCGCGCGGCCAGCCGCAGGAAACGCCCGGGATTGGCGAAACGGTGCAGCGATCGGCCCGGTGCCCGTCGCGCCGGTATGGCAGTCGTAGCGTCCACGCTCTCCTCTTTGGCCGGTTGGCCACTCTACCAGATCGGGCAGATCGGGCTACCTGTTTGAAGGCAAGCATAACACGATCTAGGTTGGCGCCGCGTCATCCATTGCAACGCATTGCCGGACACTGTTCGCCCATGAAGTTCGCCCTGATCTGTACCGACAAGCCACAGAGCCTGCCGATCCGGCTGGCCACCCGGGAAGCCCATGTGGCCTACCTGGAAACCTACGCCGACAAGCTCCTGGAGGTGGGTCCGCTGCTGGATCCCGACGGGCGGCCCTGCGGCAGCCTGCTGATCATCGAGGTGGAGGACGCGGCCGCCGCGGCCGGCTTTGCCGAGGCCGATCCATACGCGAAGGCCGGCCTGTTCGAAAGCGTGCTGATCCGCGGCTACCGCACCGTATTCAGGGACGGCGAACTGGCCACATGAACTATTGGCTGGTGAAAACCGAGCCGGAGGCGTTTGGCTGGGCGCAGCAGGTGGCGCACGGCGTGGAGCCCTGGACCGGCGTGCGCAATTTTGGCGCGCGCAACAATCTGCGGGCCATGAAGCGGGGCGACCTGGCGTTTTTCTACCATTCGAATACGGGCAAGGAGATCGTCGGCGTGGTGGAGGTTGCGCGCGAGGCCTACCCCGACCCGACCGCGAAAGAAGGCGACTGGTCGTGCGTCGATATGCGGGCCGTGGCGCCGTTCCCGACGCCCGTCACGTTGGCGCAAATGAAGGCGGACCCGGCTCTGGCCGATTTCTCGCTGCTGCGGCTGAGCCGGCTTTCGGTGGCGCCGGTTTCCGCGGCGCACTGGCGGCATATTTGCGGGCTTGGCGGATATCGGGCGAAGAAGTGAAGGGAAGGCCAGGGCTCTGCCCTGGACCCGCTGGGGACAAGGCCCCAGACCCCGCTGAT
>JAATGE010000315.1 GCA_015654825.1 Rhodospirillales bacterium | reverse complement strand
TTTTTGGAAAAAAGAACAAAAAAACTTTTGTCAGTTTGCCTTCGTTTCGGGTCGAAGCCTCCGATTCGAATGCCATGCCAAGAAAATTCCAAATGCGATCCCCCTGCCTGGCCTTCCCTTTCTCGCTTATCCTGGCGCCGATGGGGCTATGCCGCTGAACCCCTCGGCGAGGCGCGTCAGGTAGGCCGACTGCAACGTTTGCCATTGGGCGCGATTCCACGGCGTGGCGGTGCCGTCGACGGCGTCGGCAAGCGCATCGAGATGCCAGTGCCAGCCGGACGCGAAATCGGCCAAGGCGCCCCCGGCCGGCAGCGTATGCGTCAGCACCAGCCTGGTTCCCGCGGGTATCGCCGACAAGTCCCAGCGCACGATCGAGTGGCCGTTCGCGGCGCTTTCCGGCCAAGTGTATTCCAGCAAATGCGGCGGTTCGAACCGTGTGATGACGCCCGACATGATGTGCGGGCCGTTACGGAACACGAGATGGAAGCGGCCGCCGGCCCGCGGCTCCACTTCCGCGTCGGCGCATAGCCAGTCCGAAATGCGCGTCGGTGTGACCAGGGCTGCCCAGACTTTTTCGACGGGGCGGGCAAAATCGCGTTCGAACGTCAGAATTTTCGTCGCACCCGCCGCTGCCAGTTCGCCCCACATGTCACACCTCGCGATCGAGATGGCGCGCCAGTTCGCCTAGCGCGCCGTTCCAGAATTTTCGGTAATCGGCCAGCCACGTATCCAGCTCCGCCAGCTTTTGCGGTTCCAACCGGTAGATCCGCCGCTGCGCATCCTTGCGGACGTGCACCAGTCCGGCCTGCCGCAGAACGCGCAGATGCTTCGACGCCGCGGGTTGGCTCATGCCCAGCGCCCGTTCCAGTTCGCCGGCCGAGCGCTCGCCGAGGCGCAGGGCATCGAGCATGTGGCGGCGCGCCGGCTCGCTGAGTGCCGCGAAGAGCTCATCCATGCGGCTGTATATATTCTCGATCGGGTATATATGTCAATCGGAATATACAAGCAATTCTCCGTGTGGCGGGGGACGGGGAACGCTGCCGCCGCGGCGGTACCGCCGCCATGTTTGCGGCGGATAACGGCTTGAACCTGCATGATTCATTGACGGGTGGGCGGGGTTTCCCTTACCGTCATGTCATGAACACCGTCACCCGCGCCCACCTGGCCGAGCGGATCTACACCCAGGTGGGCCTGTCCCGGAACGAATCGGCGGACTTGCTGGAAGGCGTGCTGGCTCGCGTTTCCAAGGCGCTTGAGCAAGGTGAATCTGTTAAAATCAGTGGCTTCGGAACCTTTTCTGTGCGTCAGAAAGGCCGCCGCGTCGGCCGCAATCCCAAAACCGGCGTCGAAGTGCCGATCCTGCCGCGCCGCGTGCTGGTGTTCCGTCCGAGCCAGGTGCTGAAGGCGCATATCAACGGTCACGATGCGCCGGAAGGCGATGACGAATGATTCTGGAGGTGGCGCCGGCCAACGATGACGGCGACACGGCGCGTCAGCGTCCGCGCAAGGCCGCGGGTGCATTCCGCACAATCAGTGAGGTAGCGGACGAACTGCATATACCGCAGCACGTGCTGCGTTTTTGGGAGACGAAATTCCCGCAGGTGAAGCCGCTGAAGCGCGGCGGCGGCCGGCGCTACTACCTCCCCGATGATATTTCGCTGCTGCGACGGATTTCCGATCTTCTCTACATCCAGGGTTATACGATCAAGGGCGTGCAGCGGCTGCTGCGCGAAGGCGGTGGGCGGCTGGCGGACGATATCCCACCCGCCACCGACGCCGAGCGCGCGGCCGCCGAGGCCGAACGCAACCTGGCGCTGGCGGCATCCGAACCGCCGCAGATGACGCTGACAATGCCGGAGCCGCCGCCGACGCCGGCCCGCAAGCTGACCGAGGCCGAACGGCTGCGCGCGGCGCTGTTGCACGCTTTGTCCGAACTTGAGTCCCTGCGCGCGCTATTGCCGTCTTGAGGGGATAGGGAAGGCCAGGGCTCTGCCCTGGACCCGTCACGCCGGAGGCGTGCTTCGCACGACGGGGCCAGTAGGCCCCAGACCCATTGGCGCTGCGCGGCTTCTCCTTGGCTTCTGGGCGAGCCCTGTAAATGTGATGGATTTTGTGGCTTCGCCGTTTCCGCTAACGATTCTCTATGAATGGGGTCTGGGGACTTGTCCCCAGCGGGTCCAGGGCAGAGCCCTGGCCTTTCTGGCT
>JAATGE010000457.1 GCA_015654825.1 Rhodospirillales bacterium | reverse complement strand
GACGGTAATCGTTCCAGTCCACGAGCCATTATTGGTTACGGTGCCCGCATTGCTCGCGAGGGTGCCGGTGGCGTTCACGAACGCCGAACTGCCAAGCGCCATTGTGCCAAGGAGGGTCCCCAGATCGCTGGCCGTCGTGTCCGCCGGCGCTGCACCCGTGTACATCAGCAGCTTGGGCGCCGATCCAAGATCGGTGACCAGCCGATTGGCCATTTCGTTGCGCAGGCCCGGGTCGAGCTGAATGGCCATGATGGCGTCCCTTCTGGGCCGGCCGCGCCGGCGCTTCAGGGGCGCTACGGCGCATTGGTCCCGCCGTCAGCCAGGCGCGCAGTCGATCTCGAGGCGCACGCGAGCGTTCTGCACCCATTGGGGCGTCGACAATTCGACGGACCAGTCGATCACCGCGAGCTGCGTTGGCGAGCCTTCGCCGGGGATGGTGTAGAGAAAGGGGATTCCGCAATGCAGCTCCAGGAAGGTGACGATCGAGCCCCAGTTGGAGGCGCTGACCTGGGCCCAGGTCAGCGTCAGCTGACCTTCCAGCAGGTTGATGCCGTCGTCGGCTGCGTCCTGGTTGCCATCACCGATATTCGTCTGGTTGACCCGCGGCGTCGTCGTCAGGCTGGCACCGGATTGGGTCGGGACGGCCGGTGGAGTCCAGGTGTCCCAACTCACGCGGTCAGCACTCCGGCCGGCCAGGTGACGCGCGCGGCGGCGGCAATCTGCTCTTCCGTGGCGGCCGCGGCGATCGCCTGGTGTGTGGTCAGCCTGATGCGCTCGATACGCGCCGCCGCGGCGCGATAGGCCTTTTCGCGCGCCACGACTTCGGTCGCGACGTCGAACAGCGGCATCTCGGCGCCGGGGAGATTGCCGGCCGAGAGCAGTAGCCACTCGCTGGGATGCGCGACCGCCGACTCAGCCTGGGTCGGATATTTCTGCAGGAACTCCAGCGCCTCGAGATAGAGCGCCACCAGGAAGCGCGTTGGGCCGCGCGAAGCGACGATGCGGTCATGGGCCTGGGCGGCGCTCTGATCGACCATGGCGCGCATCGTGGCGCGGCGGAGATCCAGATTCTTCGAGCCGGTGATTTTCATGTGGCGACGATCTCCAGTTCCGCGGTCAGCCACGCCGGTCCGAACAGCCGCAACAGGTAGGTGCCGGGCGCGCTGGCGGCGAAATCGATCTCCGGATCCGTCACCTTGATAGGTTCCTCGTCGTCGATCGCGAGCATCGCGCCGATCGGCACGCCGGTAACGCGCGCGACATCGGCGCCGTCGGCCTTAATCGCGGTCTTGTTCGCGATAAGAGAAAGCGGCTGCTTCTCCTTCGCCAGCGGTGGCTCGGCCGTCAAATCGACGTAGTGCGTCTGGACATCGAATTTGCCGTCGACCTCGCCATGGCGACCGCCCGCGCCGCTGCCGTCCACATGCGACGTCACGAAATGGCCGAGCAGCTGCCCGGTCGCGCGGTCGTAGAGCGTGCGCTCCACCGTGCCCTGCCGCCGGTTCACCTTGGGCTGCGTATCCTTGGTTTCGTCTGTCATACCGACCTCACGAGAGCTGCCAAAACCAGTACGTCCGCGCCGCTCGGCGTCGCGGTGAGCGTATGCGTCGTCGATGCGCCGGCGCCGCCGGAGCCCGAGGAGGCCAGGTTGAGCGGCAGGATGTTGCTGACCGTGTCGCCGGTCGTTACCGCCAATGTCCCGATCGCGGAGCCATTGAGCGAAATCGTCACAGAGTGTGACCCCACCCCGATATTCTGGGCCGTACACATCACGACACCGGTGCGTGTGTCGGCGCTGCCGTCATCGAGGTTGTCCACTGGCACGGTGATCGAGACCGGCGAACTGAAGACGCCGCTCGCGCTGGCGAATGTGCTGGCCGAACCGCCGGCGATGTTGAAGGTGTCGACGACCAGGTGGCCAATCTGCGCGGACGCGGTCAGCAGCGTGGTGCTGGCGAGCTGCCCGGCGCTGATCGAGTTGGCGGCAATTTCGGAAGCGCTGATCGCACCGGCCTCGATCGAGCCCGCGACAATCAGCCCTTGGCTGCCGATGATGGCCGTGGTCGCGGTCCAGCCCGATCCGTTCCAGTAATAAAGCTGATTGGTGCTTTCCAGCACGACATAGTTTGTGCCCGAGGGCGGGCCACCCGGCAGGCTGGTAACGAGGACTGGTGCCGCGTTCAAAAGGCTCTGTGCGAAAGCCGCGGTGGCCGCGATCGCTGCCGGCAGGTCCGCGGTGAGCAGGGTTGTCGTCGTCGCGCTGACTGGGCTCGCGAAGGTGCCGAGCGCCAGGTTCGTGGTGACCGCGCGCACCTCATACCACCACTTGGTGTTGGGCATGAGCGTCGCGGCGTCATTGTCAGTGTAAGCGGTGGCGCTGACCCGCTGGAGCAGCGAGAAGGTTCCAGGCGAGCCGCTGGCGTCGGGTGCCCGCCAGATTTCGTAATAATACAGGTTCGCGATGCCAACATCGGTCCAGGTGACGTAGACCAGGCGCGTGCCGCCTTGCGCGGTCAGACCGAGCGGCGCCGGCGGCGTGAGCGGCGAGCCGTCGATCGCGAACTCGGGTGAGAGCGCCCACTGGCTGACTATGCCGTCCTTCGTGCGCGCCCGCACCGCAAAGACGTAGTTGCCTGGCGGCACATGGTCGATGTCGTAGGACGGCCCGATGACGTTGGTAAAGGTCGCGGTGTAGGCTTGGCCGGATGATCCCGCGCCGGTCTGTGTGCCCGCGACCTCGACGTCGTAGGCGACCGCGCGGGCATCGGTCGACGCGGTCCAGCTGACGGTGCAGCGGAGCACTGTCGTTGTGCCTTCGCCGACGAAGTAGTCTCGGACCTGCACCGAGGCGGGCGGCGCCACCGGATCGTTGATCGGATCTGTGCCGCCAAGGAACGAATAGTAGTTATTGTCGTTGATATTGATGCCGAGCTCGACACGGTCATATTTACCCGGGTCATGAAACAGGCCCGTCAGCTCGAACAGACCTTGCTGCGGCTCGGTCACGGCGATGACCCGGAAGAGTCGCGGGCCGGCGACCGTTGATTTTAGAACCCATGTCGAACTCGGCGGCGGATCGATGTCCATCACCGCGACCTTGACCGTATAGGTGCCGTCGGAATTCGTGGTGAAGGCGACGATCGTCAGATTGCCTTCGATGCCGTAGCCCGGCATTTCGACATCGAGTAGCCAGGTCCAGGACGATGAGAGCGTGATGTTGACGCCCTGCGCGTCCCGGAGCGGCCGATCGACATGGATGTAGGTGTACGTGCTGTCGTGCGTGGAGCTGATGACGCGGCCGCTCCAGCTGACACCCTGATAGGTGGGATCCTGGCACTCGATGATCGAACCTGGCGCCGTGTCGAGATGCTCGAGCCCCGGCAGATGATCGGTGCTGGCGCGGTAGGTCAGCGTGTCCGGCTGCGATTGCTCGCTGTCGAGCAGCCAGCGGGCGGCGAGATGCGCGTGCGCCCGGTCGGTCTGGCCGAACGCCACGAACTCCGCGATGTTCTGGCCGAAGTTGGGCGTCACCACCTGGTCGAGCTGCCAGACCGGCTCCGGCGTTGGCTGCCATTGGTTGTCCGGATCGATGAAGCTGGCGATCGCCATCGAGTGCCGCGTCTTCAACGCGGTGCCCTCGATCGAGAACCGCCCATCGATCACGTTGGACGGATTGACGATCTTGGTGACTGGCCCAGGCATGTCCGCGGTGATGCGGACGGTTCCGCCGCCCCAGTAGGACATCCCGCGGAAGACTGACAGGAAGGCCTGGATGACGGAGTAGGCTTCGGCGCGCGTATTGAGCGCGACGTTGCAGATGTAACGCCGCATCATGCCGCCGAACCCGTCCGGGATCAGGCCGTCACAATATTGCGAAATGACATAGAGGTCCCATTTCGTCAGCTCGAGCGCGTAGGTCGCGCCGAGCGTGGCGCCCGATAGCCCGCAGCCGTAACGGTCGGAGGCCAGCAGATCATAAATCTGCCAGCACGGGTTGGAGGTCGCGGCCGGTTTGAAGCTGCCGTCCCAGGTGCCGCCGCTGGTGCCGGGACCGCTGGTGGCATAGGTCCCGCCAATCGGATCATAGTTCGCCGGCACGCCGACGATCAGCCCCATCACTTCGTAGCCGCGGGTGGGCAGCGTCGATCCGAACACGCGGCTGTCGAAGGTCAGCGCGCAACAGGCGCAGTTCGGATAGATCAGCGCATGATCGACGATTTCATCGATGGCATCGAGATAGGTCTGATTCTGGATGGTCGCTAGCGGAGGGTCGGCGGTGATCCGGTAGACCTTGATGTAGCGGCCGGCGCCGGTGTCCGGGGCCAGCGAAATCGTGTAGCTGCGCTGGTAGGTAGAATCGGTCTTGCCGCTGATGACGTCGTTGACGATGTTGGTGAATGTCGTGCCGCCGTCATAGGAAATGTCGATCGCAATATTGACGGTCGTCGGGTTGATGTTCCCATTATTGGTATCTTCTACCAATAATGCCGCAAGCGATATGGTTACCGCGACGCGGGTCGCATTGGTATTGTTGATCGGCCCGATATACGGTGAAGCGTTCTTGATCTGCTGGCCGATGGCATAGGTCGTCTCGACCGCCGGAAAGCCGGCGACCGGGTCCTGATCCGGCGTCCCAAACCGGATTTCCCAGGTGACGCCCCTGAAGTTGTAAGCGCCCGCCTTGTTCATCAGCGGGACGCCGTTGAACAAGATGGACTGGGCGCCGTTCAGCAGGCCGCCGATCGGCCCCTCGCCGATCAGATCGATGATGCGGACGACGGTAGCGCTCTGCAGCGTGTTCGGCGCCTCGATGCCGGCGCCGCCGGCACCCTTACCCTTGCGACCGCGGGCGTAGCTTGCAGCGGCCTGAGGCATAACTCCTGCGGCGAGGGCGCGACTGATGTGCATCTAGTCGGCCAAAACCGTTGCGACGGCCGTGGCGCCGGTTCCGTCGCCGCTGATGGTGACGATCGGCGCGGCGGTGTACCCGCTGCCTCCGTTCTCGAGGACGATATCACTGACCTCGCCGCTGGCGATGATCGCCATCGCCGCCGCCCCAGAGCCGCCGATGCCGAACGGCACGCTGAACGAGACGGTTGCGTGCGTATAGCCGGTGCCGGGGTTCTTGATGGCGATCCCGCTTACCTGGCCGGCGCGGCTCGTCGGCAGATTACCGAACTGGCCGTCATCGAGCGTGCTCTGACCGCTCGGGTAGCTGAAACCGCCCTGGGTCACATACTGGCCGGCGACGAGCTGCAGGGCGTTGTAGCCGGCGGAAATCACGACGGATCCCACGCGGATGCGATCGCCGTAAATGACCGGCCGCGCACCGCCCTGGCCCGCGATGTTGGTCGGCGGGGACAAAAGGAAGGACGCGTTCGCCGCCGGGCGTTTCGGCAGGTGGCTAAGCAGATTGCCGACACCGCCGATGATCAGGCCGAAGCCGACAAAGCCGATGGCGAGTGCCGAAACACCGCCAAGCGTGCCGAGGCCCAATGCGCCTGCGGCGGAACCATCCGCCAAGGTCGAGGTGCCGATCACGCCGAACCCGGTCGCGAACGCCAGCGCGACGAGCGCCACGCCGAGGATGATCTTGACCACGTCGCCGGCGCCCCCCTTGGCGCGGCCTTTGGCCACCGGAACGATATGTAACGGCTGGCCCGCGAGCATGAAGCGCAACAGTTCGGGCTCCAGGTCGACGCCGCCCTTCAGGGAGCCGCGCACCAGGCGGTACTGGCCTTTGGCGAGCTCCTCGCGAAAGCCCGGCACCATCCGGTTCAGGGCGTAGATCGCATTCGCCGGGGTCGCGGTGTGCAGCCTGAATTCTGGCCCGAACTTCTTGCGCAGGCGCCCATGCAGCACAATTGGCGCAGGCGGCGGCTCAGAAGAAATCGGCATGGCGTACCCACCGGACGACGAGCCTGTTCCAGATCCCCAGCTTCTCCTCGACGGACAGTCGTCCCCATTTGTGGTGCAGCACCTTGTCGCCACCGATATAGACGGCAGCGTGATTGGTGCTCGTCAGCCCGTGCCCGTTGCCCTCGATCGGCTGCGTCGGAATGGTGATCATCGCGCAGTCGCCGCGGCGCACCTCGCTCGCGGAGATCGTGCGAAAGCCGGCTTCCTCGAAGTGTGCGTCGTAGATGTCGGTGTCGGGCTTGAGCTCGGGATGCGCCCACCAGTTCCATTCGCGTGGCAGATCGAGCAGTTCGATGCCGTGCTCCTGCGCGAACCAGTCCTTGACCAGGGCGTAGCAATCGCCCTTTCCGTCAGTGCCTGATGGACCGTGTCGAAACTGGCGACCGACGAGCGGCGGGATCGGCATCCCGGGTCCCCAGAACCAGGGCTCCGACGTGCCATCCTTGGCGCTGACCAGAATGCCCCAAGGGACGTTCATCGCCATCTGGCTGCGCATGTCGGCCGAGCTCGGCCAGTCGCGGACTTTTGCGTTCCCTTCGGCGGGATGCGGATGCGAGTGAACCAGCGCGCGGATCGTGCCGGCGATGATGTAGGGCTGAACCTCTTCAGTGCAGTCGAAGGCGTTCTCCGGATCGGGGTCGACGTTGCGCAGCGGTACATAGCCGTCCGGAGTGACAACGCCGCAGGCCTCGCGTGGGCATTCGTCCGTGGCCGGAGACCGGGACCCCGCGGTGCACGACGGCGGG
>JAATGE010000234.1 GCA_015654825.1 Rhodospirillales bacterium | reverse complement strand
GGACGCGGCGCGGCGGCGCGGCGCGGATGTGCGCATCGTGCGCACCGGCTCGCGTGGCCTGCAGTGGCTGGAGCCGCTGGTGGAAGTGGCGACCGCGGATGGGCGCATTGCCTACGGGCCGGTGCGGCCGGGCGACGTGGACGGATTGCTGGAGGCGGGGCTGCTGGCGGGTGGCGCGCACGCGCTGCGGATCGGGCGGCCGGAGGACATGCCTTACCTGGCGCGGCAGACGCGGCTGACGTTCGAGCGCTGCGGCCTTACCGATCCGCTGTCGCTCGAGGATTACCGGGAGCATGGCGGCCTTATCGGGCTGGCGCGGGCGCTGGCGATGGGGCCGCAGGCGGTGGTGGCGGCGATCAAGCTTTCCGGCCTGCGCGGGCGCGGCGGCGCGGGTTTCCCGACCGGCATCAAGTGGACGACCGTGCAGGCGGCCGTGGCGGACCGGAAATACGTCGTCTGCAACGCGGATGAGGGCGATTCGGGCACGTTTGCCGACCGTTTGCTGATGGAAGGCGATCCGTTCTGCCTGATCGAGGGCATGGCGATCGCGGGCGTCGCGACCGGTGCCGCCAAGGGTTTTGTCTATTTGCGCAGCGAGTATCCGATCGCGGCGGAGATATTTGGCCGGGCGATCGAGGTGGCGCGCGCGGCCGGGGTGCTCGGCGCCTCCGTTCTGGGATCGGGACAGGCGTTCGACCTGGAACTGCGGATCGGCGCGGGCGCCTATATCTGCGGCGAGGAGACCTCCATGCTGGAAAGCCTGGAGGGCAAGCGGGCCATCGTGCGCGCGAAGCCGCCGATTCCGGCGCTGCACGGGCTGTTCGGCAAGCCGACGCTGGTCAACAACGTGATGAGTTTCGCCGCGGTGCCGTGGATATTGACGCATGGCGGCCAGGCCTATGCCGATTTCGGCATGGGGCGCTCGCGCGGCACGCTGCCGATACAGCTTGCGGGCAATGTTCGCCGCGGCGGGCTGATCGAGGTCGCGTTCGGGATTACGTTGCGCGAGGTGATTGAGGATTTTGGCGGCGGCACGCTGAGTGGGCGGCCGATCCGCGCGGTGCAGGTGGGCGGGCCGCTGGGGGCGTATTTTCCGGCCAGCATGCTGGACCTGCCGGTAGATTATGAGGCGCTGGCGGCAGCGCAGGGGCTGTTGGGGCATGGCGGCATTGTCGTGTTTGACGACAGCGTGGACATGGCGCGGCAGGCGCGGTTCGCGTTTGAGTTTTGCGCCATCGAATCGTGTGGCAAATGCACGCCGTGCCGCATCGGCGCCACGCGCGGCATGGAGACGGTCGACAAGATCATTGCCGGCAAACAACGGGCGCGCAACCTGGATGTGGTGCGCGATCTTTGCGAGTTGATGATCGATGGATCGCTGTGCGCCATGGGCGGCCTGACGCCGCTGCCGGTGCAGAGCGCGCTGCGCCATTTTGCGGAAGATTTCGAGCGGCCACCGCTGCTTGCAGCGGCGGAGTAGGAGTTAAGTCGAGATGTCGCTGATCAAGGAAATCGACTACGGCACGCCGATCCGGGTTTCCGAGTCGACTGTTACGCTGACCATCGATGGCCAGAACGTGACGGTGCCGGCCGGGACCAGCGTGATGGCGGCGGCGATGCATGTGGGAACGCAGATTCCCAAATTGTGCGCGACCGACAGCCTGGAGCCGTTCGGCAGTTGCCGGATGTGCCTGGTGGAAATCGATGGGCGGCGCGGTACGCCGGCTTCGTGCACGACGCCGGCGGAAAACGGCATGGTGGTGCATACCCAGACCGCACGGCTGGCGAAACTGCGGCGCGGCGTCATGGAGCTTTACATCAGCGACCATCCGCTGGATTGCCTGACCTGCGCCGCGAACGGCGATTGCGAGTTGCAGGATATGGCGGGCGCCGTAGGCCTGCGCGAAGTGCGCTATGGTTACGAGGGCGATAACCATCTGCACAATCCCGCGGTCAACAAGGACGAATCGAATCCCTATTTCACCTATGATCCGTCTAAATGCATCGTGTGCAACCGGTGCGTGCGCGCCTGCGAGGAAGTGCAGGGCACCTTTGCGCTGACCATTGCCGGGCGCGGGTTTGAATCGCGCGTGGCGCCGGGGGCGACGGATTTCTTCGGCTCGGAGTGCGTATCGTGCGGCGCCTGCGTGCAGGCCTGCCCGACCGCGACGCTGACCGAAAAGAGCGTGATCGAGCACGGGCAGCCGGAGCATTCGGTGATCACGACCTGCGCCTATTGCGGCGTCGGCTGCTCGTTCAAGGCGGAAATGCAGGGTTCGACCGTGGTGCGCATGATGCCTTACAAGCACGGCGGCGCCAACGAGGGGCATTCCTGCGTCAAGGGCCGTTTCGCTTACGGCTATGCGACGCACAAGGACCGCATGCTGAAGCCGATGGTGCGGGCGAAAATCACCGATGCCTGGCGCGAGGTTTCGTGGGACGAGGCGATCGCGCATGCCGCCAGCGAGTTTCACCGTTTGCAGGCGGCGCACGGCGTGGATTCGATCGGCGCGATCACGTCGTCGCGCTGCACCAACGAAGAAACCTATCTCATTCAAAAGTTGGTGCGCGCCGGTTTTGGCAACAATAACGTCGATACCTGCGCGCGGGTGTGCCACTCGCCGACCGGCTACGGGCTGAAAGTGACGCTCGGGACCTCGGCGGGGACGCAGGATTTTGCTTCCGTGGCGCATGCCGACGTGATCCTGGTGATCGGCGCCAACCCGACCGATGCCCACCCGGTATTTGCCTCGCGCATGAAGAAGCGGCTGCGGGAAGGTGCCAAGCTGATCGTGGTGGACCCGCGGCATATCGACCTGGTGCGCTCGCCGCACGTGCAGGCGTCATACCATCTGCCGTTGCGGCCAGGCACCAACGTGGCGGTGCTGAACGCCATGGCGCATGTGATCGTGACCGAAGGGCTGGTTGCCGAGGATTATGTGCGCGCGCGCTGCGACCTGGCGGAATTCGAGAGCTGGGCGCGTTTCATTGCCGATCCGCGCAATGCGCCGGAGGAAGTGGAGGCCATGACCGGCGTGCCGGCGGCCGATGTGCGCGCGGCGGCGCGGCTTTATGCCAGCGTCGACAACGCGGCGATCTATTACGGCCTCGGGGTTACCGAGCACAGCCAGGGCTCGACCACCGTGATGGCGATGGCCAATCTGGCGATGGCGACGGGCAATATCGGCCATGTCGGCGCGGGGATCAATCCGCTGCGTGGCCAGAACAATGTGCAGGGTGCCTGCGACATGGGCTCGTTCCCGCACGAGTTCACCGGCTACCGGCATGTGTCCGACGACGCGACACGCGAAACGTTCGAGGGGCTGTGGGGCGCGCATTTGCGGTCCGATCCCGGGCTGCGCATCAACAACATGCTGGACGAGGCGGTGGAAGGCAGCTTCCGCGGCATCTACATCGAGGGCGAGGATATCGCGCAGTCCGACCCGAACACAAAGCATGTGATCGCGGCGCTGGAGGCGATGGAGTGCGTGGTGGTGCAGGATCTGTTCCTGAACGAGACCGCGAAATACGCGCATGTTTTCCTGCCGGGCAGCTCGTTCCTCGAGAAGGACGGGACCTTTACCAATGCCGAGCGCCGGATCAATCGCGTGCGCAAGGTGATGCCGCCGATGGCGGGCATGGCGGATTGGGAAGTGACGGTGGCGCTTTCGAACGCGCTGGGCTACCCCATGCACTACACCCATCCCAGCGAGATCATGGACGAGATCGCGGCGGTGACGGCAACCTTCACCGGCGTTTCGTATGCGAAGCTGGATGAGGTCGGTTCGGTGCAATGGCCGTGCAATGATGCGGCGCCGCTGGGCACGCCGGTGATGCATGTGGACCGGTTCGTGCGCGGGCTGGGCAAGTTCATGATTACCGAGTATGTGCCGACGGAGGAGCGCACCGGCGCGCGGTTCCCGCTGATCCTCACCACCGGGCGGATATTGTCGCAGTACAATGTCGGCGCGCAGACCTTGCGGACCGAGAACAAGAAGTGGCATCGCGAGGACGAACTGGAAATTCATCCGTTCGACGCGGAAAGCCGTGGCATTGTCGAGGACGACCTGGTGCTGCTGGCGAGCCGCAGCGGCGAGGTGGCGCTGCATGCGCACATCACCGAGCGCGTGCAGCCGGGCGTGGTCTACACGACGTTCCACCATGCGAAATCGGGC
Organism: Rhodospirillales bacterium; assembly: GCA_015654825.1. Lineage (GTDB taxonomy): Bacteria > Pseudomonadota > Alphaproteobacteria > Acetobacterales > Acetobacteraceae > CAJCIS01. The sequence goes on along the minus strand of JAATGE010000234.1, from coordinate 2,240 downwards.
ACCAATGTGATTACGTCGGAGTTTTCCGACTGGGCGACGAACTGCCCGGAATACAAGGTGACGGCGGTGCAGGTACGGCGGACCAACCGGCTTTCCGATTGGCAGGATCAGTTCGCGGAGAACGAGGTGGCGCTGAAACGCGTCGAAGCATTGGCGCCGGCCGCGGAGTAGTGCGGTGACCGAGAGCGGCAGCAGAGAGACGGAACAACTGGCGCGCATGGCGAACCAGAACGCGAGCTTCTTCCGGTCCTACCCGGAGCAGACGGCGCGGGACGGCGTGCGGACGCATATCCTGTCGTTCTGGACACCGAAGATGCGGGCCGAGCTGCTGAAGCACGCGGAGGGGTTGAAGCTGGACCCGTTAGTTAAGGCAGTGCTGCCGGGATTGGGATGAGGAAGGCGACAGCGATAGTTAGGCTTCGCCGACCAGGGGCTCCGCCCCCTGGACCCCCGCCGGCGTGCCGCCGTTGTCGTTAGCGCTGCGCGGCGGGAGTTTACACGTGTGGACTCCCGCCGCGCAGCGCTATCGGGGGTCTGGGGCCTCAGGCCCCAGCGGGTCCAGGGCAGAGCCCTGGCCTTCCTAATACTTAGCCTGCGTCTTACTTTCCACGAACGCGTCCCGAGCCCGCTGGCTGTCCTCATGCATGTACATCTCAAGTGTAAAACCCTGCTCGAACCGGTAATCGCGATCCACGTCGCGCCCTTCGATGCCGTTCAGCGCCTGCTTTGCCAGCACCAACGCCTTGCGGCTTTTGCTGCCAATCACTGTGGCGAAGGCACGCGCTTCATCCAGTAGCACCCCCGCCGCAACGACTTTCTCGACGGCCCCCAGGCGAAACATCTCGGCGGCGCCAATGCGGCCGCCCGTGAAAAACAGCGCGCGCACTTTGTGCAGCGGCAGCATGCGTGAGAGGTGGGAGGCGCCGCCCATGGCGCCGCGGTCGATTTCGGGCAGCGAGAAAAAGCAATCTTCCGACGCGATAATGCTGTCGCTGGCGCCGCACAGGCCGATGCCGCCGCCGATGACAAAGCCGTGCGGTGCAGTAATGACCGGCACGGGGCAGGCGCGCACGGCGCGGAAGCTGAGATAATTGCCCTCGTTCAGGGTCACGATGCGTTCGGGATGGGCCTGCATTTCCTTGATATCCACGCCGGCGCAAAAGCCACGGCCCGTGGCGCGGATCAGCAGGCATCGGATTTCCGGATTATTGCCGGCGGCGGCGATAATGCCGGGCAATGCGTTCCAGCCGGCGCTATCCAGCGCGTTGACCGGCGGATGATCGATGATGATTTCCGCGGTTGCGCCGTGGATTTCGGTATGGATGGGCATGGCGCGATCAGGCCGGCGGGGCGCCGAAATCCCATTTGTGGCCCCAGATGCTGTCGATCAGGCTGGTAGTTGGGACGAAGCTGGACCAGTCCACCTGCCAGCCTTCGCAGCCATATTCGATATCAAATCCGCTTGGGGAACGAACGTAAAAAGAAATCATCTTGTCGTTGGCGTGGCGGCCGATTGTGGCGGAGATGTGGGCACCGTCGCGCACTGCGCGATCGAACGCGCGGCCTACATCGTCGATCGATCTGGTTTCCACCATCATGTGGATCAGGCCGCTCGGCTGCGGAAATTCCGCGATTGCGACGGTGTGGTGGCGCGGATTGTCGCAATGCAGGAAATACAGGCCGAGGCCGGGATCGGCGGGATCCGGGGACAGGAAAACGCGTACCCGATCGGTGTCGCCGAAGCCCAGCATATCGACGAAGAAACTGCGGCTGGCTTCGAGCTTGGTCGTCGGGAACACGACGTGGCCGAGACCCATGTTGCCGGTGACGAAACCGCTGACACCAGCCGGTGAAACAAACGGCACGTAATCCAGCACATGGCCGTGATACAGTTCCAGCCTGTTGCCGTCCGGATCGGCGCAGCGCGCCAGGGCGTGGGCATGGCGGGCGCGGGCGTCCGCGGCCGAAGCTTCCTCGACGGTTACACCGGCGGCGCGCAGGCGGGCGAGCGCGGAAGTGTATTCCGCTTCAGATACGAACTCGAGGCCGGCGGTGGAAAAGCCTTCGCGGGCGCCTTCGACAATAAGCAGTCGGAACGGTCGCTCATCGATACGGAACGCCAGCCCGCCGGTGGCGGGCGGCGCTGCTTCCATCAGGCCCAGCACGTCGGTAGCGAAGCGTCGCCAGGCTGCCAGGTCGCGTGTTTCGGCGACTACATAGCCGAGTGACCCGACCCCCAT
>JAATGE010000445.1 GCA_015654825.1 Rhodospirillales bacterium | reverse complement strand
AGGCCAGGGCTCTGCCCTGGACCCGCTGGGGACAAGTCCCCAGACCCCATTTATCTGTTCCGAGCCTCGCCTTGGCGGCGAAGCCATTACCCGACATGGCTAGCCTGGCTTCGCTGTTCCCTCCCATCACGGGGGTCCGGGGCCTCAGGCCACAGCGGGTCCAGGGCAGAGCCGTGGCCTTCCCCGATCGCCTCCGTCAGGAACTTCACAGCCAGCGACAACGACTCTCGCGCCTCCGGCACAAACCCATGCATCAATTGCCAGACATGCGGCACCACGGGCCAGATGCGCAGTTCGGCGCGGACGCCGGCGGCGCGGGCGCGTTCGGCGAGGCGTGTGCTGTCGTCGCGCAGCAATTCGCGGGCGCCCGCCTGGATCAGCAGCGGGGGCAGGCCGTGCAGATCGGCGTAAAGCGGGGAGGCGAGCGGCGTGCGCGGGTCGGCGCCATCCAGGTAGAACGCCGCGCCGACGGCGATGCCGGGGGCCCAGAACATCGCGTCCTGCCGGACGTTCTCGCGCACCGAGTCGCCGGTGACCGCCAGATCGGTCCACGGCGAAAACAGCGCGACGCCGGCGGGCAGCGGGTGGCCCGCATCGCGCAGTTTCACCAGCAGCGCCATGGCGAGGCCGCCGCCGGCGGAGTCGCCCGCGACGACCAGGTTTTCCGGCGCACGACCCGCGGCGAGCAGACCGAGATAGGCGGCCTCTGCGTCATCCACCGCGGCCGGGAACGGGTGTTCGGGGGCCAGGCGGTAGTCCGGCGCGAAGACGTCAAAGCCGGCCTTCGCGAACCACGCGGTAATCGGGCGGTGGGTGCGCGGCGAGCAGGCGAGATAACCACCACCGTGCAGGTAAAGCAGCGTGGGCGCCGCGGCCGGCGTGGTCGGGGCGGTGATCCACTCGCCGGGCACGCCGCCGACGATATCGGAGCGGTAGAACACATCGCCGGGCACCGGCAGCTGGCCGCCACCGAGGGTGGCGCGCACGGAGGCGATGTCCGTGTTGTTCCTGAGCTGGCGCTTGATGGTGACGCGCAGGACGGCGTCGAGCGCGTAGGCCTGCCAGCTTGCCATTCTCTATGCGTCCTTTTTCGGTGCCATGCCGGCGGCGACGTTCGGCTGACCGCGGCTGATGCGCTTCCAGTAGGTCATCGGGAAGATGCGCTGAAAGCGGTCCACCATGCGGGCGTCGCCGCCGATCAGCAGGCGGCCGCGGCGTTTTAGCACCGATTGCACGATCTGTTCGGCGGCATCCTGCGGCGAGGTTTTCAGCAGCTTGTTGAATTCGGCGGTGGCCGCGCGCGCCTCGGCGGGGTCGATGCCCTGGCTCAGGCGGGCGCTGTCGGCGATGGCGGTCTTGATGCCGCCGGGATGCACGACGGTCAGCGTAATGGGGCTGCCGACCAGTTCGTGGCGCAATGCTTCCGAAAAGCCGCGGACGGCGAATTTCGAGGCACAGTAAGGCACGTTGCCGGGCACGCCGATAATGCCGAAAATGCTGGAGATGTTGACGATGTGGGCCGTTTCCTCGCGGTGCAGGGCGTACAGGAACGCGCGGGTCAGGCGCACCGGCGCCCAGAAATTGATGTCCATGACCCAGGCGAAATCATCCATCGAAACCTGGTCGAAGGTGCCCATCAGCGCGACACCGGCGTTGTTGACCAGCAGCGTGACGCGGCCATGGAGTGCCAGTACCGCCTCCGGCAGCGCGGTCAGCGCCTCGGTGTCGCGCACGTCCAGCACATGCTCGCTGACGGTGACGCGGTGGGCGCGGGCCGCTTCGGCGGTGGCGGCAAGGCCCTCCGCATTGCGGTCGGCGATGGCCAAATTCATGCCGCGCGCGGCCAGGTTGATGGCCAGGGCGGCGCCGATGCCGCTGGCGGCGCCGGTAATGACGGCCACGCCGCACTTGATCGGAAAATCCATGCTTTCCCCCTGCGCGCGCCGCTACCCGGGCCGACGGTGGGCGTGGCCCTTCCCACGCGCACCGGTGTGTTCTAAGGTAGGCACCTTAGAACTTGCAAGCGGTGACGGGAAGTGGCGCAGCGGTCTGCGGTGCGGTCAAGAACGGGAACGCGGGAGCGGGTGCTGGAAGTGAGCCTGGCGCTGTTCAACGAGCGCGGCGTGGACCGGGTGACGACGGCGGAAATCGCCGATACCGCCGGCATCAATGAAGGCAATCTTTACTATTATTTCCAAAAGAAGGAGCATCTGGCGCTCGCCCTGTTCGACATGTTCGCCGACGCGCTGGTGGCGACCGCGGAGCGGCGGGTGACCGATCCGGCCGACCCGAATGCGTTCGCGGTCTACCATCGCGGCTGGTTCGATCTGATGTGGGAATTCCGGTTTTTCTATCGCGACGGGGCGGCATTGCGCGTGCTGGCGCCGGCGCTGCGCGAAAAATTGCATGGGCTGACGTTGCGCGGCCAGGCGGCGGTGCGGCTGGTGTTCGGCATGATGCGCACGCATGGGTTCCTGCGCGCTACGGACGAGGAAATCGCCGTGCTGATCGACAACCTGTGGATCGTTTCCAGCTACTGGATGGATTACCGGCGCAAGGACGCCACTAGCTCGGTAACGCAGGAGGACCTGGCTTGGGGCTTTCGGCAGGTGGAGATGCTGGTGCGGCCTTATTTGACGGATTCCGGGCTGAGGACTATGATTTCTTCGGGACAGGGTAAGGAAGAAAGCACTTCTTTTTGAAAAAAGAAGCAAAAACTTTTGTT
>JAATGE010000021.1 GCA_015654825.1 Rhodospirillales bacterium | reverse complement strand
TGGTATTATCTGTTCCGAGTCTGGCATCGACACCGAGCCAGGCAAGCTCAATTTATCATGCTCAAGTCCCCAGAGCCCAACCAATGGATCTGGGGACTTTTCGCGTTGGGGTCTGGGGCTTAGTCGCCTGGGCTGTTTACTTTGCCGCGAGACGGGTCCTGGCTTCGGCCGCCGCGACCATGCTGTGCATTTGCACCGATGCGGTGCTTAGCGCCGCGCTATGGCAGGTTTCATAGTCGGCCAGGGCGTTCAGGTCCCGCACGTCCACCGTTCCGCAGGCTTCCTTCGCCGCCTGCGCGATGCGCTGGGTCGCGATCGCCTGGCCCTCCGGCGCTGCGAGGTCGAGCCCCTTCAGGCTCACCGTTACGCTGCGCGTTTCCACTTCCGCCGCGCTGGCCGGAGGTGCCGCCAGCGCCACGCCCAAACCCGCTGCCAGCCAAGCGGTTTTCATTGCCGTCCACTGCATATCACGTCTCCTGTTCCGTGTTGCCCGGCGGTGTATTTGCGAACCATCCGGCGCTGGCCCGCGAATAATCCGAACGACGCCGCCTGTCCCGCGCGCTTCGACAAGCCCGCCATGGTCCTCCACGAACGCCACCCCGCGCGCACCAACGCACGATTTCCATCGACCAACGCAACGCCATCAAACAAAAGTTTTTGCTTCTTTTTTCAAAAAGAAGTGCTTCCTCCTTTCCTTCTTTTCTCCGTTGTGTACGCACGAAGCCCATTTCGCCGCCGCGTTGTGGCTGCTGGAAAGCCTCCCCGGTCTGCCAGCGCTCGCCCACTAGCCCGGCTTCATCCTCGCCTATAACTGTGCGACCGGTGTCCCGAACACTGCGGATGCCGGCTATCATGAAACGATCACCGTGGCCTCGCTGGCGGCGGCCGCGGCGCATATCGCGGCAAACCCTGGTGCCGGGCTGCACGTGCTGGCCAACGGATTGCTCGCCGGGGCGTGCGGCGACAAGGCCTGGGTGCGCGCCTACTGGTCGCACGGGAGGCTGCTCGCGCGGGCCGCCCGCGCCGGCTGGCTGCCGGCGGACCGCGCGCCACTGCCGTTCCCGGTTTGACAGGCCGCGTGCCAGGGGCCACGCCGCGCGACATGAACGAGGATACGATATGTGGCCTGAACGCGGTTCGGGCGCTGTTCCAGCGCCGGCCGGAGGATGTGCTGCGGCTCTACTACACCGCGCCGGTGCGCGCGCTGGCCGGGCCGCTGTGCGCGCAACTGGCCGAGCGCCGCCTGCCGTACCGCGAGCTGCCGCCCGAGGAAATGCAGAAGGCGGCCGGGACGACGCACCATGGCGGCATTGCCGCGGTGGCCAAACCGCGGGTCATCCCGTTCCTGGATATCGACAATCCGCCGCAGGCAAAGCTGCTGCTGGTGCTGGACCAGGTCGGCAATCCGCATAATCTGGGCGCCATTGTGCGCAGCGCGGCGTTCTTCGGCGTCAGCGCCCTGCTGCTGCACGATACGCGGCTGGCAGCCATGCCCTCCGACGCGGTGCACCGCACGGCCGAGGGCGGACTGGAGTATCTGGACCTGTACCGCACCAAGGACCTGGCCCGCGCCATCCACGGGCTGGACCGGCACTACCGCACCGCGGCGGCGACGCTGCGCAGCCAGGCAGTGCCGTTTGCCACGCTGCCGCGCGACCGGCCGCTGGCGCTGGTGCTGGGGAACGAGGAGCGCGGCGTGTCGTTACCCGTTCTGCAGGCCTGCCGGCGGGAGGTCCGGATCGAGGGGACCGGCCGCGTGCAGAGCCTCAACGTCGCGCAGGCCGCCGCCGTGCTGCTGCAGACCCTGACCGCGCCGGCGCCGAAATCAGCGGTTGTGACGGACTGATACCGAGCTACGTAACGATTAGCATATTCGAAAAGGCCAGGGCTCTGCGCCGGACCCGTCACGCCGAAGGCGTGCTGCGCACGACGGGGCCAGTAGGCCCGAGACCCCATTAGCGCTGCCCGGCTTCGCCTTGGCTTCTGGGCGAAGCCTGTAAACGTCATCGATTTTTCTGGCTTCGCCGTCTCCGCTAACGATTCTTTACGAACGGGGTCTGGGGACTAGTCCCCAGCGGGTCCCGGGCAGCGCCCTGGCCTTTCCCGGGAGAGGAAACCACAACACAGGTTGGTTTGATATCGACGGCGCCAGAGGTATGACATCGGCGCGATCCTGTGGCATCCAGGGGTCAGAAACGCTTCCAGGAGACCAAGTCGATCATGCGTTCGCTTTTCATTCTGGCCCTGGTGGCCGTATCGCTGGCCACCCGCCCCGCGCTGGCCGATCAATCGTTCAAGGTCGACAAGATCGAGATCAACGGCGTGAAATCGGTCAGTGTCGACCAGCTGCGCGCCGTGCTGAAGGAAAAGCCGGGTGACAAGGTCACCATCCAGGACATCATCGCGGACCAGGATCTGCTGGTGAAGGCGCTGGAGAAGGAAAACGTCACCGGCGGCGTCAAGACGTCGAAGCGCGACAAGCCGGGCAGCCACATCGACATCATTTTCGACGTCAATGACAACGGCGTGCAGAAGCCGGTGACCACGACCGTGACGCGCATGGTGAACCCGAAGCTCGATCACCTGACGATCAGCGGCAACCACCTGGTGCCAGCCGATCCGTTGCTGGCGGCCGCGAACATGCACGCCGGCGACGACATCACCGAGCAATCGTTGCGTGATGCGATTGGGCGGATCGGCGATGCGTACAAGGCCAGGCTGGCCAAGGTACACAAGGCGGCCGACATCACCTACCAGACCGTGTCCACGCCGACGAGCAAAACGACCGTCAATATCGAGGTGCGGGTTACCGAAAAGAACGTGCGGCGCGGCACCAACGACGACAAGAGCGGCTACGGCGGGGATTAGAGATTATCAGCCTGACTGGAATCGCCCGTGGGCCTGAGCGCCCAGCTGATAAAAATGCTCGCCAAAACAAATAGCCAGAGCGGCATGGTGAAAGCTGGAGTGTTTCCAGTCAGGCTGGGGCCGCTCTAGTGGCAGAAAGGCCAGGGGCGGCGGTCCCCTGGCGTTCGGGACCCAGGCAGGCGGGTCGAATCGCTAGCCGCCTCTGACGCTTGTGCTGTAGAGTTCAGTCCCCGTCTGAACCCAGGCAACCAGCGCCGGAGCCAAAATGGCCGCAGCCGCACAAGCCCGCACAGCCCGATCCTCCGCGAGCGCCCGCGTGGCCGCGGCGCCCGCCGGCCGGTTCGCCTCACCGGCGATCCGCGCCGCCGTGACCCGCCGCCTGGCGGAACTTTGCGGCTTCGCGCTGGCCGCCGTCGGGATCGGCGTGCTGATCGCGCTGGTGACCTACAATCCGCGCGATCCCTCGCTGAATACCGCGACATCGCAGCATGCCACGAACCTGGCCGGCCCGGCCGGCAGCGTGGTCGCGGATTTCCTGCTGCAGGGGTTTGGCCTCGCCGGCGTGCTGCCGCCGCTGGCGATGCTGATCTGGGCGTGGCGGATCGCCGGCCGGCGCGGTATCGGCAACCCGTGGGGGCGCGTGCTGAGCACGTGCATCGCGACCCCGGGCCTGGCCGCCGTGTTCTCGGCCGCGAGCCAGGTGGCCTGGCCGACGGCGGCGGGGCTCGGCGGAGCGGGCGGCCATTTGCTGCAGGCCGCCGCACTGGATGCTGCCGGTGGCTGTATGGGCCAGGTC
>JAATGE010000089.1 GCA_015654825.1 Rhodospirillales bacterium | reverse complement strand
CCAGATGCGTGTCATCAATTCGTCCTTGGTGACCACGGCACCCTGGCGATCCATCAGCGCCAGCAGCAGCCGCAGCGCGGACAGGCTGACGGCCACCGGTGCGCCGTCTTCATACAGCCGAAGTTCGGCGCGGTTGACGGTAAAGCGATCAAATGTGACGATTTTATTCAAGGCGCGGCCCCGCGAAATTGGCCCCCACACCCTGCTGACAAGCGCGATCCGCGATGTCGGGGATTCAGAATTTCCTGTGCAAAAACTCAGAATGCAATTCAGGACATAGCTTGCGGCCGAATGCAAGATCGGCGTCGAAGGCCGGTGCGTCCGATCCGGGCTGGGCGATCGGCGCGTGCGCGCCATCGCGCCCGGGCGCGGCTGGGACGGGGCACGATTGAGACAAGGGGATAGCACGCATTCGACCGCGCGACGCCGCAAACACCGCGAAGCCAAATCGGGCGGGCCGGTTTCTGCGGCACGGCCCCGGGCTGTGCGACGACGCACGCGGGGCGTCACACCACCAGGCGTTGAATCAACAACCGGGATGCAGATAATGTCGAATCTACAACTTCACCGCAAACACAGCCTGCTTTCGGTGGCCCGGCGCGCGGCGCGCACCGGCGCACGGAACGGAGCGGCGCGCCTGCGCGGCGTGGCGGTGCTGCAAATGGCCGTTGCGGCGGCACTGACCGTGGGCGGGTTTTCTTCCGCTATTGCAAAGAACCGCCCGTTTACGCTGCTTTACACGTTCACCGGCGGAAACGATGGCGGTTACCCGTTTGCCGGCCTGCTGGCGGACAACGCCGGCAATCTCTACGGCACAGCCGAGGGATTCGGCGCCTATGGAGACGGAACCGTGTTTAAGCTGGCTCCGAATGGCACCGAGACCACGCTCTATACCTTCGGTACCGGCGGCGGCGCTGATGCCCAATACCCGCAAGCGGGTCTCATCGCCGACAAAGCGGGCAACCTCTACGGCGCGACGCCGTATGGTGGCGCAAACGATGATGGCGCCGTTTTCAAAGTCGCGCCGGACGGCACGGAGACGGTGCTGTATGCCTTCCAGGACGAAACCGATGGCGCCCAGCCCCTTGGCGGCGTGACCAGGGACAAGCACGGCAACATCTACGGCCCGACCAGTGTCGCCACGCATTTCGGCAGCGGCGTCGTCTTCGTGCTTGCGCGGAACGGCATCGTTACAACTATGCATAGTTTCGGGAGCGGCGTGGATGGCCTTGAGCCCGCGGCCGGTCTGCTCGCGGACAAGGCGGGCAATTTCTACGGCACGACGTCATATGGCGGCAGCTATGGTACCGTCCAAAGCGCCGGCCTCGGCACCGTCTTCAAAATCGCGCCGGACGGCACCGAAAAGGTCCTGCATTCCTTTGGCAACGGGACCGATGGCGCGGTGCCCGCGGCCAGTCTGATCGCGGACAAGGCGGGTAACCTCTACGGCACCACGCTGGGCGGCGGCGCCTATGCCGCAAGCAGCGGCGGCTATGGCGGCACGGTGTTCAAGATTGCGCCGGATGGCACCGAGACGGTGCTCTATTCCTTCACCGGCGGGGCGGATGGCAGCATCCCTTCAAGCAGCCTGTTGCTGGATGCTGCAGACAATCTTTACGGCACCGCCCAGCGTGGCGGCATTGGCGGGTCCGGCGGAAACGGCAATGGCGTCGTTTTTAAGCTGGCGCCGAATGGCACCGAGACGGTGCTTTATGCGTTCACGGGTGGAAGCGATGGCTGCCTACCGTCGGGCAACCTGATCTGGGACAACGCCGCCACGAAAGGCTATCTGTACGGCACGACTTACTACTGCGGCAGCGGCCTCGCCGGAACTGTCTTCAAGGTCAAGAAGTAAACTTGTTGCGCGGCGCCACGATTACCCGGCGGCAGCCAACTCGTCCCGTTCAAGCAAGCGTCGTACCGCCTCGCGCCACCAGCGCGGGGTGGCACGATTGCCACCGAAAGCGGCAACCGCCGCGTGTATCGCGTTGCCGTATCGGGTAGCTTTGACGGAATCCTTAGCAGATTCATATGGGGTGATTCACATGCCGAACTCGAGACAAGACAACACGCCCACCGATATCAATACGATCTCGCACATGAATATCGTGGCGACAGCAACGTCCGTGCGCGCCGCCGCGCTGACACTGGCAGTGGCTGCGGCCCTGGCAACCGGCGGCGCTACGACGGCGTTCGCCAACGGCCACTCGTTCAAGACTTATTACAAATTCGGCGGCGGCAACGATGGCGCGGGCCCCGGCGCATTGGCCGCCGACCCGCAGGGCAACCTCTACGGCACTACGGCGGCGGGCGGTGCCAATGGACAGGGAACGATCTTCAGGATCGCTCCAGACGGCAGTGAAACGGTGCTGTACAGCTTCAGCAGCCCCAATAACACGCCCAATCCCGGCCCGGTAATCCTCGACAACGCGGGCAATCTTTACGGCGCGACCGTCGCCGGCGGCGGCAGCGGCAGGGGCACTGTCTACAAGCTCGCGCCGGACGGCACCGAGACTTTGCTCTATAGTTTCTCGGGCGGCAGCGATGGCGGGAACCCGCTCGGCGGGCTGATTGTGGACAAGGCCGGTACGCTCTACGGCGCGACCGCAGCGGGCGGCACCGATGGCTGGGGCACCGTGTTCACACTTACCCCGGACGGCACCGAGACGGTGCTATATTCATTTACTGGCAGTAACGATGGCGCCTACCCCTTTGGCAGCCTGATCAGGGATAAGGCGGGTAATTTTTACGGCACGGCCGGGCAGGGCGGGATTAATGGTTACGGCACCGCGTTCAAACTTGCACGCCACGGCACATTGACCGTGCTGCATGCCTTCGGGGCCTATTTAAGCGACGGTCAGACCCCGCGTGCCGGCCTGATCGCGGACCAGTATGGCAATTTTTACGGTACAACCATTACCGGCGGCGTTTATGCGCATGGCACAGTCTTTGAGCTGACCGCGAGCGGCAGCGAACTCCTGCTGTATTCCTTCACCGGCGGGGTCGACGGCGGCACCCCGGTTGGCGGCCTGTGGCAGGATAGCACAGGAAATCTTTATGGCGCGGCTCCTTTCGGTGGCGCCGAAGCGGGCGGCGTCGTGTTCAAGGTTTCCCTGTATGGCGAAGATACCGTGCTGCACTCCTTCTTCGGCGGCGCAGACGGTGCCGAACCCCGCGCCGCCCTCATTCCTGACGGCGCGGGGAATCTTGTCGGCACCACTTCCACCAGCTTTCAGCACAATCCGCTGCGCCGGAACGGCACCGTGTTCAGGTTCAAGCCATAGAATCCGGCAGCTTGGCGGGCCCGACCCGCGGTTCGGCCGCTTCCCTGACGCAGCCAACGGCATGTCCTGCGTCGGCTTGCGGACAACACGGTCCAATTCTGTTGCTCGCCCAAAGCCGTTTCCCGTGCAGAAAAATGAGGAGTTGTTCGAATGACGAAATCCCACCCAGAGGTGAACCTGAACGCCCTCCGCGGCGTGCAGGCAGCGCCCGCCAGGTCAAGATTGATATG
>JAATGE010000309.1 GCA_015654825.1 Rhodospirillales bacterium | reverse complement strand
TAAGGTCGTCGGTGCCGGGATCGGCCGGCGGGTCGGCCGGGCGGCCGGGTCGAAGGGCTTGGAGGGAGTCGCCGGGGGTGGAGTGGGCGGGGCCGTTATCCAGGATCACGGCGGCACCGCCGTGCCGCGCCAGACGGGCGGCGAGGCCGGTGGTCCAGGTGCGGGCGGCGTCGCCCTGCTCCTGGATCGTGCCGTCGGGCGGGGCGGTTTGCGGCGTGGGCGGTTCGGCCGGGCAGAGCAGGAAGGCGCCGGCGTGGACGTGACGCTCCTGCCAGGCGCCGGCGGCGCGCACGAATTGGCGGATCGGCAGCGCGTCGAGGAATTCGTTGGCGAGCAGGATCAAGGGGCCGGGCGGCAATGTGGAAAGATCGTCGTGCCAGGTGGCGTCGGGCACGGCCGCGCGCTGGGCTTCGCGCAGGCGGGGCGAATTCTCGATAAAATGGATTTTTGCGGCGGCGTGAAACGCCGGGGCGACGCGGGCGGTGGCGGGGCGTGAGTCGCGCATCAGCGTGCCGCGGCCGGGGCCGCCCTCGGCGAACAGCAGGGATACGGGGGCACCGATCTGCTGCCAGACCGTTGCGGCCCAGGCGACGAGCAATTCGCCGAACATTTGTGAGATTTCCGGGCTGGTGGTGAAATCGAGGAACGGATCCTGCGTGGCGTAATAAGCCGCGTTGGCCTGCGCCATGAAATGGTCAAGCCGATCCGGCAATGGGCGGCTCCGGCGTGGGGGGGCGGTTCAGGGCGTAGGCGACGAAGGCGAGGCCGGCCAGCACCATCGGCACGGACAGCAACTGGCCCATCGTGGCGCCGCCCCACAGATAGCCCTTGAATTCGTCCGGCTCGCGGAATAATTCGCCGACGATGCGGGCGAAGCCGTAGCCGGTGAAGAAAACGCCGGTGAGGAAGCCGGGGCTCGCGCGCAGGCGCTCGATACGGGACAGGGCGAACACCAGGGCGAACAGCAAAACCCCTTCCAGCAGCGCCTGGTAGAGCTGGCTCGGGTGGCGGGGAATCTGCAACGCGTCGTGCGGGAAAATCATCGCCCAGGGCAGGTCCGGCGGCGCGGCGCGGCCCCACAATTCGCCATTGATGAAGTTGGCGCAGCGGCCGAGGAACAGGCCGACCGGGGCGACGACGGCGAGGCAATCGGCGAAACGCAGCAGCGGAATTTTCTCGCGGCGGCAGAACAATATGATGGCGATAACAACGCCGGTCAGGCCGCCGTGAAAGCTCATGCCGCCGTTCCACACCTGAAGGATGTAGAGCGGGTGGGCGAAATACAGGCCGGGCTGATAGAGCAGGATGTAGCCGAGGCGGCCGCCGAGAATGACGCCGAGGGTCGCCCAGGTCAGGAAATCGTCGACCTGCAGCAGTGTCGCCACCGGCGGCGGGCGGCGCACCAGGCGGCGCATGCCCCACCAGCCGATCAGCAGGCCGACGATGTAGGCCAGCGCGTACCAGCGGATCGAAATCGGGCCGAGATGCAGCAGAACCGGATCGAAATTCGGAAACGGCAGCAGGGCGATCATTTGTACGGGTTCGGCTGCGAAAGGTAATCCTTCACGTAATTGGTAATGCCCTGCTCCAGGCTCATGAACGGCGCGGCGTAGCCGGCGGCGCGCAGGCGATCGATGCTGGCGCGGGTAAAGCTCTGGTACTGCGGGCGCAGCTCTTCCGGCATGTCGACGAATTCGACCTGGCGCGGGCGGCCGACGGCGTCGCTGACCGCGTCGGCGAGGTCGCGATAGGTGCGGGCGACGCCGGTGCCGACGTTGAAAATGCCGTCGACGCGCGGGGTGTCGAGCAGCCAGAGCATGACACGCACGGCGTCCGCGACGTGGATGAAGTCGCGCGCCTGGGCGCCGTCCGGCAAGTCCGGATGGCTGGAGCGGAACAGGGTGGGAGCGCGGTTTTCGACGATTTCGTCGTATTTGACCTTGGCCACCGAGACCATGTTGCCCTTGTGGTACTCGTTGGGGCCGTAGACGTTGAAGAATTTAAGGCCGGCCCATTGCGGCGGGCGCGGGGCGCCGCGGCGCAGCATGTCCATGACGCGCAGGTCGAACACGTGCTTGGACCAGCCGTAAAGGTTCATCGGCGCCAGGCGGGCCAGCAGGGCGGGATCGTCGTCGAAGCCGAATTCGCCGTCGCCGTAGGTGGCGGCGGAGCTGGCGTAGATGAAGCGCACGCCGCGGCGGGCGCACCATTCCCAGAGCTGGAGGCTCAGCTCGACGTTGGTTTGCCAGACATGATCGCCGTCGGTGGCGAGCGTCTGGCTGACCGCGGCCATGTGGAACACGGCCTCGACCGCTGGATGGGTGTCGAGCCAGTCCATCAGGTCGACGGGGGGCACGATGCGCACCGGGGGGTGGCGGGCGATGTTGCGCCATTTGCCGTGCGAGCCGAGGCGGTCGCAGATGACCGTCTGGCGGCCGCGGGCATAGAGCTCGGAC
>JAATGE010000381.1 GCA_015654825.1 Rhodospirillales bacterium | reverse complement strand
CCAGAAAAATCCATGACATTTACAGGCTTCGCCCAAAAGCCAAGGAGAAGCCGCGCAGCCCTCATCGGGGTCTGGGGCCTACTGGCCCCAGCGGGTCCAGGGCATAGCCCTGGCCTTTGACAGGTCAAAATTTAAGGCCGTTGGTATCATTTGGCCAGGCTACGATCTGAGGCGGGTGGCGCATACGGATCGTTACGACTATGGCTTTCTGCCTCCGCGCTTTTTCAAGCAGGTGCTGCTGGCATTCGACAACCTGCGCGGTTCTGGGGTCGCGCGGCTGACAGCTCGCGAATTGCAGAGCGGTCCGCCCGCCCTAAGCCTCCATCGCGCCAGGCGCGCGCTGGCCGATCATCGCCAGCAGCTCCCGGCGCGTGGAGGGGTCGTCGCGGAACGCGCCGAGCATGCGGCTGGTGACCATGCAGACGCCGGTCTTGTGCACGCCGCGCGTCGTCATGCACTCGTGCGCGGCCTCGATAATCACGGCGGTGCCCAAGGGCTGCAGCACGTCCTGAATGGTGTTGGCGATCTGGGCGGTGAGCTTTTCCTGGATCTGCAGCCGGCGGGCGTAGGCGTCCACCACGCGGGCGAGCTTGCTGATGCCTACCACGCGGCGGTGCGGCAGGTAGGCGACGTGCGCGCGGCCGATGATCGGCACCATGTGGTGCTCGCAATGGCTCTCCAGCCTTATGTCGCGCAGCAGCACGATTTCGTCGTAACCGTCCACCTCCTCGAACGTGCGCTCCAGGATCGCTACCGGGTCCTCGCTGTAGCCGTGGAAGAACTCCAGGTAGCTGCGGGCGACGCGGGCGGGTGTATCGAGCAGGCCCTCGCGGTCCGGGTCGTCGCCGGCCCAGCGGATCAAGGTGCGGACGGCGGCCTCGGCATCCGCCTGCGTGGGGCTGGGTTGGCTAAGGGGCACACTCTGCGGCGGATCGGGCGGGGCAATCTCGTTCAAAGCAAAAGTCCTCCAAGAAAGGCCAGGGGCTCCGCCCCCTGGACCCCCGCCGGCGTGCCGCCGTTGTCATAAGCGCTGCGCGGCGGGCGGCTCCCCCCAATATCGGGGGTCTGGGGCCTCAGGCCCCAGCGGGTCCAGGGCAGAGCCCTGGCCTTACTTTTATATTGGCGTCCTTCGCCCTAATGCACCCGCCCATCGGCGTGCGGGCTATCCAGGCTAAACGCCGGAATCGACACATCGAACGGCTCGCCCGACGCACGCACCACCATGTGATACTGCCCCGTCATGAAACCCGACGGCGTGGTCAGTGGCGTGCCGGACACATACTCAAAGGCCTGACCCGGCTCCAGCACCGGCTGTTCGCCAACCACGCCATCGCCATGCACGTGCTGCGTGTGGCCGTGCGCGTCGGTGATATGCCAGGTGCGGCGCAGCAGCTGCACGGTGTCCGGCCCATGATTCTCGACCGCGACGCGGTAGGCCCACACATAGCGGCCTTCGTCCGGCTCCGATTGGTCGTCCAGGAAAAACGCGCGCACCTTGACCAGGATATCGCGGGTGCGCGCTTCATACGGGGTATCGGGTTCGGTCATGCCAGTCGTCCTCACGCGGCCGCTCGCGTGCGGGAAGCCGCCTCCAATGCCTGGGCTAGGTCAGCTTGCAGGTCGCGCACATCCTCAAGCCCAACCGATAGACGGATTACGCCGTCCGTTATGCCAAGGCGCGCCCGTTCCTCGGGCCCGATGCGCATATGGGTCGTAGTGGCCGGGTGTGTCACCAGGCTGCGCGCATCGCCCAGATTGTTGGAAATCGCAATCAGGCGCAGCGCGTTCAGCACGCGAAAAGCGCCGTCGCGACCGCCCGGAACCTCGAACGTGACCAGCGTGCCGCCGGCGGACATCTGCCGCATGGCCAGCTCGTGCTGCGGGTGATCCGCGCGGGCGGGATACCAGACGCGACGCACGCCGGGGTGTCCTCCGAGCATGTCGGCGATCGCGCCGGCGCGCGCGGTGGCGGCCTCCACGCGGACCGAAAGCGTCTCCAGGCCCTTCAGCAGCACCCAGGCGTTGAACGGGGACAGGGTCGGGCCGGTGTTGCGCAGGAACGGCTGCAAGGTTTCCTCGACCCATTTGGCGCGCCCGAGCACGGCGCCGCCCAGCACGCGGCCCTGTCCGTCGATATGTTTTGTAGCCGAATAGACCACGATATCGCAACCGTACTCCAACGGCTTTTGTAACAACGGCGTCGCGAACACGTTGTCCATGACCACCAGCGCGCCGGCCTGGTGCGCCAGGTCGCAGACGGCGCGAAGATCGACGATTTCGAGCATCGGATTGGACGGAGTCTCCAAGAGCACCATCTGCGCCGGGCGGCTGAAGGCGCGGCGCCAGGCTTCGAGATCCGGCGCGTCGACGAACTCTATTTCGATGCCGTAGCGCGGCAGCAGGGTCGACACGATCCAGTGGCAACTGCCGAACAGCGCGCGGCTGGCAACCAGGCGGTCGCCGGTTTTCAGGTGGGAAAGCAGGGCGCCGTGCACCGCGGCCATGCCGGTAGCGGTGGCGCGACAGGCTTCGGCGCCCTCCAGGACGGCCAGGCGCTGCTCGAGCGCAGCGGTGGTCGGGTTGCCGAAGCGCGAATACTGGTAATGGGTAACCGTGCCGGCGAACGTCGCCTCAGCCTGCTCGGCGCTATCGTAGACGAAGCCGCTGGTCAGGAAGATCGCTTCGCTGGTCTCGCCGTGCGGGGTGCGGGAAATGCCGCCGTGGATCAGGTCGGTGGCGGTGTGGCGATGGCTTGTCATGGCGGCGGGGCGGCTCCTGGCGGGTGCAGACGGCAACGCCCGGCCTGAGACTGGGGCCGCCGCGCGCGATCCCGTGAGATCGGTGCGGTCTGCCCGCAGCCTCTTTAGCGCGCTTGTTTCACCTCGCCGCAAGCCGGCCGGACAAATCACGAGGGCCCGGCCCGTTGCGGCAAGGCAGGTCGCAGCCTAGGCGGGGCCGGATTGCGCCGTCAACCTCGGCCGGCTTATACAGGCGGGCGCGCCCGGCGCGGGTGTAGTTCAATGGTAGAACGGCAGCTTCCCAAGCTGCATACGAGGGTTCGATTCCCTTCACCCGCTCCACGCCCAAAAACGAACGCCAAATGAACGAAAGGTTTTGGTTCTTCATCAAAAAAAGTACAAGAAAAAGCATTTCTTTTTGAAAAAAGAAGCAAAAACTTTGGTTAATTGTGCCCCGGAATGGGGTTGCCCTGCGGGACACTGGGGAGAGTCCGCTTCCTACACTGTTGCGTGCAGATTCTGTAATAATGCGTCCCACGCCTCGGCTATCGACGAGGGGCGGAAACGCGCGAGTACCGGCTCGGCGCGGGCGCGTAGCTGGCGGGCGAGATCGGCGCTGGTCGGCAGGCTCACCAGTCGCTCGATGCCGGAGGCTATCGATTCGACGTCGTAGGGATCGACGTACAGCGCCGAATCCCCGAAAATCCAGCGGAATACGGGAAGATCCGATACGAGGCAGGCCGTGCCGGCCTGTGTCGCCTCCAGCGGCGAGTAGCCAAAACCCTCGTTGTACGAAACGCTGGCGAAAGCCGCCGCGTGGCGCATCAGGGTTTGCAGATCGTCCGACGGCACGTTCTGCAAGTGATAGATCTGGCCGGCCTCGACGCCGGGCCGCAACTGGCGCAGCACCTGGTCCTCGCGCCAGCCGGGGCCACCGACGATCACCAATTTCAGCTCCGGGTCGCGGCGCGCCACCACCCGCTCCCATGCGCGGATCAGCGAGCAGAAATTCTTGCGCGGCTCCAGCGTCGAAACCGCCATGACGTAGCGCAGACCGGGCGTCGGACGCGCCCAGCCCGGCGGCGCCGCCTGCCCGTCCAATCCCACCGCACGGTATGT
>JAATGE010000340.1 GCA_015654825.1 Rhodospirillales bacterium | reverse complement strand
TTTGTGGTAGTATAGTAGCCCGGCCCGTAGTTCGAAAACTCACGGGCGGCGGCCTAGCTTATTGCGTGGTGCCGGCGCGCCGGCAGGATCGCGCTGCCGCTGGTCATGTCGGTGCCGTGATACACCTCTCGTGGTCCGTTTGACCAAGCCATCGCCCACCGGCCTTGCTGACGACGGAGTATTTAAAAGTGCATTAGGATTTACAAGTACATTAGGCGTTTCGCCGCTTTGCGGGACATCGGGCTAGGCCTGGAATACGTATTCGACGGGGTCGGTGGCGCGCTGCTGGTGCAGGGTGAAGAAGGCGTCGGCGATGGCGGCGGGGTTGTACGGGGTGTCTCTGCGGACCATGCCGCAAATCGTTACGGTGCCGACGCGGATGCCGGCGGGGGCGAGTTCTTCCGCGAGCGTGAAGGCGAGGCTGCGGATGGCGGCCTTGCCGATGCCCAGGCTGGCGAACTGGGCGCTGGGCTGCAACGCGAAGCCGCCGCCGGTGAGCAGGATCGAGCCGCGGCCGGCCGCGATCATCGTGGGGGCTACCGCCTGTGCCGCGATTAGCGCGCCGACGACGTTGACGCGGAAGTCGGCGATCGCTTGCTCGGCCGTGGTCTGGCTCGGCAGGCCGGGGTGCATGGCGGCGGCGTTGTAGATCAGCACTTCGATGGGGCCGAGCGCGTCTTCCAGGGCGGTGATCGCGCCGCGCAGTTCGGCTTCGTCGGCGGTGTCGGCCGGGGCGCCCTTGGCGGTGATGCCCTCGACGCCGAGGCGGGCTTCGGCGGCGAGCAAGGCGGCCTCCTGGCGCGCTACCATGCCGATGGCGTAGCCGGCGCTGCCGAAGCGCTCCGCCAGCGCGAGGCTGACACCCGGGCCCATGCCGATAATGACGCAAGTTCCGCTCATGCTGCTGCTCCGTGTTTCCGCGCGTCATACAGGAATGCGGCCGGTGGGAGGACCGGAAACGAAAGCCAAATTAACAAAAGTGTTTTGGTTATTTTTTTCAAAAAAGAACAAGAAAAAGCGCTTCTTTTTGAAAAAAGAAGCAAAAACTTTTGTTAATTGTTCCTTGTTCGCCGACGTCGGCTGGAGCGGGCGCTGGCGGTTTTCAAATGCGATTGCCTCGGGGGCAGAGCCCCCTGGCCTTCCCTTAGCGCGCCGCGCTGCCTAGGAGAGACGCCGATGTCGCCGCTCTCCCTTGCCGAGCCTCCGCGTGCCGCCGTGGTGGACCTCGGGTCGAACTCCGTGCGCCTGGTCGTGTTCGAGGGGCGCGGCCGCAATCCGACCGCCATTTTCAATGAAAAAGCCGTGCTGCGGCTGGGGCGCGGACTGCACCAGACCGGGCGGCTCAACGACGATGGCGTGGAGCAGGCGTTGACCGTGCTGCGGCGCTACCATGCGCTGGCGCGCGCCATGCACGCCGATCCGTTCGATATCCTGGCGACGGCGGCGGTGCGCGACGCGGCCAATGGGCCGGCGTTCGTGCGCCAGGTGGGGGCGGCGCTGCCCGGCGTTGGGGTGCGCGTGCTGACCGGGGAGCAGGAGGCGCATTACTCCGCGGCCGGGCTGCTGTGCGGTATTCCGGCGGCGGACGGGATTCTGGCGGATATCGGTGGCGGCTCCATGGAGCTGGTGCAGCTGGTGGCCGGCGAGGTGCGCGCGGCGCGGACTTTGCCGCTCGGGGTGCTGCGGCTTTCGGATAGCGCCGGGGGCGATCCGGTGCGGGCGCGGGCCATTGCCGAGGAGGCGCTGGAGAGCGTGCCGTGGCTCAGCGAGGGGATCGGGCGGGATCTTTACCTGGTGGGCGGCGCGTGGCGCGCGCTGGCCCGCATCCACATGGAGCAGACCGGGTATCCGCTGGCGATTGTGCACCACTACACGCTGGACCGTGAGGAGGCGCGCGATCTTTCGGGCGTGATCGGCAGCGCCAACCGGCGGGCGCTGGAGCGGATGCCGGGCATTTCGCGTCGGCGGGTCGATGATATGCCGTTCGCGGCGGTGGTGCTGCGGCGGCTGTTGCGGGCGACCGGGGCGCGGCGGGTGGTGTTTTCCGCGAACGGGCTGCGCGAGGGCTGGTTCATGGAGCTGGTGCCCGAGGCGGTGCGGGCGGAGGCGCCGCTGCTGGCGGCAGGGCAGGAAATGGCGTTGCGGTATGGGCGCAGCCCTTCATTGCCGCCGGCGCTGTTCGAGTGGACGGCGCCGCTGTTTTCCGACGAGTCGCCCGAGGCGGTGCGGCTGCGGGAGGCGGCGTGCTGGCTTTCCGATATCGGCAGCCACGATCATCCGGAATATCGGGCGCAGCAGGCGTTTTTCCGGGTGCTGCGGGCGCCGGGGGTGGCGCTGGACCATCATGCGCGGGCGTTCCTGGCGCTGACGCTGGCGTTACGATACGAGGCCGAGCCGGATATGGGATTTCTGGACACCGCGCGGATGCTGCTGGATTTTGCCAGTCTGCGGCGGGCGGAGATCCTGGGGACAGGATTGCGGCTGGCCTACACTTTGTCGGGCGGGACGGCGGAGTTGCTGGCGGGCACACGGTTGTTGCGCGGGCAGGGGCGGCTGACTCTGGTGCTGCAGGAGGGCAGTGGGGTGTTTGCCGGGGATAGTGTCACGCGTCGGTTGGATCGCCTGGCGCAGGCGGCGGGGCTGGAGGCGTCGACGCACGTGACGGTGGGGCCCGGCGGCGAGTTTGGGTTGACATAAGGGTAGTTACAAAAGAAAGGCCAAATTAACAAAAGTTTTTTGGTTCTTTTTTTCAAAAAAGAACACTTCTTTTTGAAAAAAGAAGCAAAAACTTTTGTTAACTTTTGCTTGTGCGAGGATGCCACCTGAGGGCACGTCGCGTTGCTGCATGGGCCGCTATCCTTCAGGCGGTTCGATCCGGGGTGGCACCCAATGCCGCCTGCGCGGCCGCGAGGCGGGCGACGGGGACGCGGTAGGGCGAGCAGCTTACGTAGTCCAGGCCTACGGATTCGCAGAAGGCGATGCTGGCGGGATCGCCGCCGTGCTCGCCGCAGATGCCGAGTTTCAGGTGGGGTTTGGTTTGCCGCCCGCGCTCGACGGCGATGCGCACCAGGGCGCCGACGCCTTCGGTATCGAGCGAGACGAACGGGTCCTTCGGTAGAATTCCCGCCTCGACGTAATGCGGCAGGAATTTGCCGGCGTCGTCGCGCGACAGGCCGAACGTGGTCTGGGTCAGGTCGTTGGTGCCGAAGCTGAAGAAATCTGCGACTTCGGCGATCCTGTCGGCGGTCAGTGCCGCGCGCGGCAGCTCGATCATGGTGCCGACGGTATATTCGAGGGTCGTCCCGGTTGATTGCAGCACTTCGCGCGCGACGCGTTCCACCTGGGCGCGGGTAATTTCCAGCTCGCGGCGGATGCTGACCAGCGGGATCATGATTTCCGGCACCACCGGTTCGCCGGTTTCCTGAGCCACGTGCAGGGCTGCTTCGAAAATGGCGCGGGCCTGCATTTCATAGATTTCGGGGTAGGAAATGCCGAGGCGGCAGCCGCGATGGCCGAGCATCGGGTTGGCTTCGGCGAGTTCGGCGGCGCGCCGGCGCATGCTTTCGACGTCCTGGCCGAGGGCTTCGGCGACTTCGGCGATTTCGGCGTCGCCGTGCGGCAGGAATTCGTGCAGCGGCGGGTCGAGCAGGCGGATGGTGACCGGCATGCCGGCCATGATGCGGAACAATTCGACGAAATCCTGGCGCTGGAACGGCAGCAGCTTTTCCAGTGCGATGCGGCGGCCGCGTTCGTCCTGCGCCATGATCATCTGGCGCACGGCACCGATCCGTTCGGGGGCGAAAAACATGTGTTCGGTGCGGCACAGGCCGATGCCCTCGGCGCCGAATTTGCGGGCGGTTTCGGCATCGAGCGGGGTTTCGGCGTTGGCGCGCACACGCATGCGGCGCACGCGGTCGGCCCAGACCATCAATGTGGCGAAATCGCCGGACATGCTGGGCTCGACCGTGGCGACGGTGCCGACGAATACCTCGCCGGTGCCGCCGTCCAGCGTGATCATTTCGCCGCCGCGGATCGTGCGGCCGCCGGCGGACAGCGTGCGGGCACCGTAATCGACCTGGATGCCGCCGGCGCCGGCGACGCAGGGGCGGCCCATGCCGCGCGCCACGACGGCCGCGTGGCTGGTCATGCCGCCGCGCGTCGTCAGGATGCCGCGCGCCGCGTGCATGCCGTGAATATCCTCGGGGCTGGTTTCGATACGCACCAGGATGACCGACTCGCCCTTGGCCGCGCGCATTTCGGCGTCGTCGGCGGAAAACACCACGGCGCCGGAGGCAGCGCCGGGGCTTGCCGGCAGGCCGCGGCCGAACGGCGTGCGCGGAGCGTTCGGATCGAGCGTCGGATGCAGCAACTGGTCGAGCGCCTGGGGATTGACGCGCTTTACGGCTTCCTGTTCGGAAATCAGGCCTTCCGTTGCCATGTCGACGGCGATGCGCAGGCTGGCCGCCGTGGTGCGCTTTCCGTTGCGGGTTTGCAACATGTACAGCTTGTTCTGCTGCACGGTGAATTCGATGTCCTGCATGTCGGCGTAGTGGCGTTCCAGCGTTTCGCGGACGCGGCACAACGCGGCGTAGGCTTCCGGCAGCGCTTCCTCCATGGAAACCTCGCCGGGCTTGGCGCGGGCGCGCGACAGGGGTTGCGGCGTGCGGATGCCGGCGACCACGTCCTCGCCCTGCGCGTTGACCAGGAACTCGCCGTAGAACAGGTTCTCGCCGGTGGAGGGATCGCGGGTGAAACAAACGCCGGTGGCGCAATCCTCGCCCATGTTGCCGAATACCATGGCCTGCACGTTGACCGCGGTGCCCCAGTCGGCGGGAATGTCGTGCAGCCGGCGATAGGTGTTGGCGCGCGGGTTCATCCAGCTGCCGAAAACCGCGCCGATCGCGGCCCATAGCTGATCCGCCGGCGATTGCGGGAACGGCTTGCCGGTTTCCTGCTCCACCATGGCGAGATATTCGTCGGCGACGCGCTGCCAGTCCTCCGCGGTCAATGCGGTGTCCTCGTTGACGCCCTGGTCGAGTTTTACGGTCTCGATGATTTCCTCGAAACGGTGATGGTCGACGCCCAGCACGACGCTGGAAAACATCTGGATGAAGCGGCGGAAACTGTCCCAGGCGAAGCGGGCATCGCCGGAACTGTTGGCGAGGCCCGCGACGGTTTCGGAATTGAGGCCGAGGTTCAGTACGGTATCCATCATGCCGGGCATCGATACGCGGGCACCGGAACGTACCGAGACCAGCAGGGGGTCGTTGGGGTCGCCGAACTTGCGGCCAACGGCGGACTCGATGCGCGCCAGGGCTGCCTGTACTTGCGCGTTGAGGCCGGCGGGGTGCGCGCGGTTGTTCTTGTAGAACGCGGTGCAGACCTCGGTGGTGATGGTGAAGCCGGGCGGTACGGGAAGGCCGATGGAGGCCATTTCGGCCAGGTTGGCGCCCTTGCCGCCCAGCAGGTTTTTCATGTCTGCCCGGCCTTCGTTGTGGCCGGCGCCGAAACTGTAGACCCACTGCGTCATTGGCTACCTCCAGTTAGGAAGGCCAGGGGCTCTGCCCCTGGACCCCGCCGGGGCCAGTAGGCCCCGGACCCCGTTCATTAAGTCAGGATTCTATGGCTGAGAAATCGGCCACACGGTTCATGGCGCCGCGCAGGGCGGCCAGTAGGCGCAGGCGGTTCAGGCGCACGGGTGGTTCGTTGGCGTTTACGGTTACTCGGTCGAAGAATGCGTCCAATGGGCCACGCAGGGCGGCGAGGACTGTCATCGCATCGGCGAAACGCTCTTCCGCCAGCAGGCGTTGCGCGGCGGCGGCATGGGCCAGCGCAGCGTGCAGGGCGATTTCCTCCTGCTGGGTCAGCGTTGCGATGTCGATTGGACCGTCGTGCGGACCGTCGCGGCGCTCCTCGATGCGCAAAATATTCGCCGCGCGCTTGTACGCGGCCAGCAGGTTTACGCCGTCCTCGGTGCCCAGCAGCGCCGCGACCGCGGTGCTGCGCGCCAGCAGGCGCACCAGATCGTCGTCGTTGCCGGCGGAAAAAACCGCGGCCAGGACGTCGTGCCTGGCGCCCTCGGCGCGTAATTGAACCCGCAGGCGCTCGGCCACGAAATCGAGCACCTCGCTTGCTACTTTTTCGGAGGCGGCGGCAGACGGTACCGCTTCGGCAACAAGCGCCGCTGCCGCCGACAGAACCTGGCGCAACGGCAGCCTGAGGCCGTTCTCGCGCACGATGCGAATGACGCCGAGCGCCGCGCGGCGCAGCGCGTACGGATCGCCGGAGCCGGAGGGCTTTTCGCCGATCGCGAAGAATGCGGCCAACTGGTCGATCTTGTCGGCCAGCGCGGCGGCGATGCTGACCGGCGCGGTGGGTACCGCGTCGCCGGGGCCCTTTGGCAGATAATGGTCGCGCACGGCGTCGGCGACGGCTTCGGGCTCGCCGTCATGGCGCGCGTAATAGCCGCCCATGACGCCCTGCAATTCGGGGAACTCGCCGACCATGCCGGTGGTGAGATCCGCCTTGGCGAGCCGCGCCGCGCGTGACGCGAGGTGCGGGTCGGCGCCGGCGTAGGGCGCCAGATCCGCGGCCAGGCTCGATAGCCGGCGCGCGCGCGCGCCCTGGCTGCCTAGCGCCGCCTGGAACGTTACGCCGTCCAGGGCGGCGACGCGATCGGCCAGGCGGGTGCGGCGATCGAGGTCCCAGAAATGCCGCGCGTCGGAAAAACGCGCGCGCAGCACACGCTCGTTGCCGGCGACGATCGCGGCGCCGCCGTCCGGGGCGGTGACGTTCGCGACAAAAATGAAATAGGGCGCGGCGGCGCCTTCCGCTGTGCGCGTGGCGAAATAGCGCTGGTTGACGCGCATGGAGACCTGCATCACTTCCGGCGGCAGGTCCATGAAGACGGCGTCGATGCGGCCGCGCAGCGCTACCGGCCATTCGACGAGGCCGGCGACTTCGCTGAGCAGGCCGGGGTTTTCCACGACGGAGACCTGGGCTTCCGCGGCGCGTTCGAGAATGGCGGACGCGATCACTGTTTCGCGTTCCGCGGCGGCGGCGATAACGAAACGATCGCGCAATTGCTGCTGCCAGTCTTCGGCATCGCGCACCGGGAACGGGCCGGGCGCGAGAAAGCGGTGGCCTTCCGCCAGGTTGCCGGCGACCAGGCCGTGGCCGTCATCCTCGCCCGCGGCTAGCGTGAAGGGTACCGCGGCGCCATCGAGCACGCAGCAGATGCGGCGCAGCGGGCGCACCCAGGTGAAGGCGCTGGTGCCGCCCCAGCGCATCGATTTCGGCCACGGAAAGCGGCGCAGCAGCGCCGGCAGCGACGTGGCGATCAGTTGCGATGCGGAAACGGGGTCGCTGGCCTTGTGCAGCACCCAGAAATCGCCTTCCTGCCGCAAATCCTGTTGCGTGGCCGCGTGCTTGCGCAAAAAGCCAGCCAGCGCCTGCGCCGGGGCGGTGATGCGCGGGCCGCGCTCGCTGACGCTGGTCGCGGGCACCTCGGCCGCGAGCTCCGCTTCGACGGCAATGCGCCGCGGGCCGGCGAAGGCGCGGATGCGGGCCGGCGAGAGCGCCGCCAGGGCCTCGGCGAGCAGGCGGGCAAAATCCTCCGCGGCACGCGCCTGCATGCGGGCGGGAATTTCCTCGGAAAACAGCTCGCAGAAAAACGCCGGCATGGTTCAGCTTTCCTTCAAGGCCGGTTCGATGTCGGTACGCGAAAATCCGTCGCTGCAATAGAGCAGCGCCTCGCCGGTGCCCTTGGCGAGCGCGTAGGAAAAACATTCGGAGAAATTCAGCCGCGCGCTGTGGCGGTGGCGGCCGAAATAGCGCCAGGCGGTGCGGGCGGCCTCCGCCTGGGCGGCGTCGACGGGGGCCAGCTCGATCGCGGCGGCGCGGAGGAACTCGTCGAAGCGCAGGCTGGCGAGGCGGCCGCCGCGCTCCTCGATGACCATCGCGACCTCGAGCCAGTTGGCGACGCTCATGCGCGGGTGGGGGGCGTCGACGAGGGCCGCGAGCAGGGTTTCGGCCTGGGGGGCGCCGAGCAGGATGGCCAGGAGGGCGGAGCTGTCGACGACCATGGGGGCGGCCTATCGCGCGGCGTCGAAGGGGGCAGCGGGACGCAGGCTGGCGCGGATTTCGGCGGCGAGGGAGGTGAGGCGGGCCAGCCTTTGGGCGCGGTCGCGGGCGTGCTGCTCACGCTCCAGGCGCTCGCGCAGGGCTTCGGTGACGGCGGTGGTCAGGCTCTCGCCGGTCAGGGCGGCGAGCTCGGTGGCCAGGCGGTAGCCGTCCTCGCTCTTGACGTTCAACTGGGAAGCCATGGGTGGCCCGTTGGTAGAAAGTTTGGTTCGCGCGGTAGACGTAGCGGGGACGGGCGGGGGGTGTCACCCCCCTTAAAGTGGAAGGGAGGTAGGACGAAAGGCCAGGGCTCTGCCCTGGACCCGCTGGGGCCTGAGGCCTTAAGACTCCCCTCATTTCGGGCTCGTGGGAAAGACCATTCCAAAGAGGGCCAGATTTTCGAGTTCGGCGGCGAAACGCTTGATCAACGGCAGTAGCCG
>JAATGE010000388.1 GCA_015654825.1 Rhodospirillales bacterium | reverse complement strand
CTTCGCCGACCAGGGGCTCCGCCCCCTGGTCCCCCGACGGCGTGCCGCCGCCTGCGTTAGCGCTGCGCGGCGGGCGGCTTCTGTACAATCTTGCGGAGCTGTGACATTGGCCTACTGGCTCGGCGTCGAAGCCAGACTCGGAACAGACAAAATGGGGTCTGGGGCCTAAGGCCCCAGTGGGGTCCTAGGGGCAAAGCCCCTAGCCTTCCTAGCTACCCGAGCAAATCCGGCGTATCGAAATCACGCAGCACGGCATCGGACTCCACCTCAACCTCCGCGACCTGCTCCGCGTGGCGCAGCAGCAACGCGCGGGCACCGGTATCGCCCGTCAACGCGGCCATTTCTGCAAAGAACCGGCGGTCCCACACCACCGGGTTGCCGCGCTTTCCTTGGTGCGTCGGCACCACGATGAGGCGCCCTTCGTCAGGATCGTACGCCTCCAGCAGACGGTTCAGCAGCGACGGCGTAACCAGCGGCATGTCTCCCAGGCACACAAGCACGGCGGCCGCATCCTCTGGCAGCGCGGCGATGCCGGCGCGCAGGCTGGCCGAAAGGCCGGCCGCGTAATCCTCCGCGAACACGCAGCGAACCGCCCTGCCGCCGAGTGCCGCCGCCACCTGGTCCGCCTGGTGGCCGACGACCGCGATGACCGGCTGCGCCCGGCTGGCGAGCACGGCATCGGCGACACGCGCGACCATGGGCGTGCCGCCATCACCCGGAAGCAGCAATTTGTTGTGCGGCGCCATGCGGCTGGAAAGGCCGGCGGCCAGGATCAGTCCGGCGATGCGGGCCGGAGCTGCCCGGCGTCGCGCCGAGCGCGGCGAGGGGCGCGACCAGAAATCCTTCAGCAACCCGCCGACGCCCATCCGCGCGATTTCGACCGGGCCCACCGGCTCGTCGGCGAACAGCCGCGACAACACCAGGTCGATGCCGTTGTGCGCCGGGCTGCGCGCACAGCCGGGCAATATGATGGCGTGCGCGGCGCCGATGCGGCCCAGGCAGATCAGGTTGCCCGGATCCACCGGCATGCCGAAATGGTCCACGCTGCCGCCGGCGCGGACGATCGCCGCGGGACCGACGTCGTTGCGGTCGACGGTGGCCGATGCCCCGGCCATCAGCAGCAGTTCGGCGCCGCGGGCGAGCAGATCGGTCAGGGCGGCGGCCACCGGTTGCTCAGCGTGCGGCACACGGAGCGGAGGCAGCAGCGAGCCGGTAAGACCGCGGATGCGCCGTTCGGTCGCATCGGCGGTGCCGCGCAGAACACTTGCCTTAATCCCTGGCAGTTCGGTCAGCACCAGGCCGGTCAGCAGCGGTCGAAATGGAGCCAGCCGCAGCATCGGGCGGGCGAGGGCCACTGCCTGCGCCGCGGCCAGCACTGCACCGGGGACGGCGAACGGGATGATTTTTACCGTTACCAGCAGATCGCCGCCGAACACCGGCGTCGCGTCGGGCAGCGTGGCGACGGTGATGCCTTCATGCAGCAGGTTGATGGCGTCGACACCGGTCGCGTCGGCACGAAACAGGCCGGCATACGCGGCCGAAAGGTTGGCCCGGCCGGTACGCGGCGGCGTGGCAATCAGACCCGCGACCGTCAGCGCGTCCGCCAGCACGCGGGCGGCCTCGTTTTCCTCCACATCGCCCGGCTCGAGCAGGGCCGCGGTCACCTGCGTGTGGCCGGCGGCGTCCAGGCGCGCGAGGACCTGTGGTGTCAGCACCGCGCCTTTTGCCAGCACCCCGTCGGAAAGCCGTGTGGTGTGAGCCAGGATGGCGCCCTCGGCCTGGTCCAGCGTCAGACGGCCAAAGATCACGGCGCGCCCGCCCCCGGCGCCGGTTCGGCTGCCGGGGGCGCGGTTCCTGGGCCCGGCGTGCGGCGGATCACGCCGCGTCCATCGGCGCCTTGCGCCGGGCGGCAATCAGCTCGGCGAGAATGCTCACGGCGATCTCCGGCGCGGTAACGGCCCCAATGGCGAGGCCGACGGGCCCGCGGACGCGGGCAAGTGAAGCCGCCCCGTGGCCCAGCGACGCGAGGCGCTGCAGGCGTGCGGCGTGGGTTTTTCGGCTGCCAAGGGCACCAACAAAGAATGCCTCGGTGCGCAGGCCGCGGTCCAGCGCGGGATCGTCGAGTTTCGGGTCATGCGAGAGCGTGACGATGGCGGTGCGCGCGTCCGGCGCCAGCGCGGCAACGGCCTCGTCCGGCCAGGCGTGGTTAAGGGCGGTGCCCGGAAAACGCGCTTCCGTAGCAAATCCGGTCCGGGGATCGAGGATGGTAACGGCGAACCCCGCCGCGGTCGCCATGGGGGCCAGCGATTGGGCGATGTGCACCGCGCCGACGATCAGCAGCCGCGGTGGCGGGGCATGGACGTGCAGAAACCACGTCTCGCCGGCAATTTCGACCATGCGCGACTGGTCTTCCGCCAGGGCATTCGCGCCGGCGGCCAGCAGCCCGGGTGCCGCGCTCTCGTCCGGCAACAGGTGCTGGGCCCCATCCGGCAGGCGGGTGGCCAGTACGACGGCGCGTCCCGCTTCGCGGGCAGCCACCAGGCCGGCGAGAATTTCCGGCGTCATCCGATGCGTTCGAGCAGCACGGTGAGGCGGCCACCGCACGCCAGGCCGACTTCCCAGGCGCGCTCGTTGGTGATGCCGAATTCCAGCACCTGCGGCAGGCCGGTGGCAAAGGTACGTCCGGCGGCATCGGCGACCGCGCCCTCGATGCAGCCGCCGCTGACCGATCCAGCCATACGGCCCGATTGGGTCAATGCCATGCGGCTGCCGCGTGGCCGCGGGGAGCTGCCCCAGGTTTCGATCACCGTCGCCAGCGCGACGCACTCGCCCTCGGTGTGCCACGTGGCGGCAGCGGCGAGGATATCCTCCGCGTCTTCCATCGATGCTGTCCGCCAACTGCTCAAATGGACGGGCCCGCGGTACGATCAGGTCCACCCATTTGCACACGAAACGACTAACCTGTCTGCCCCCGACCCGTCCCGCGCCCCATAGGTCTACCCGGACGAAGGCCGCGCTCTTCCGCAGACGCGCACGCCCAGCCATTTCCAAGTACGGGCAGAGACCGAAATCCCTTCGACCAGTCAATCGCACTGGTGCCGACGGTCAGAGTCGAACTGACGACCTACTGATTACGAAACACAGGCAAGCCGCCACACGTGGCCACGCGCTACCACGGGTATCCACATTTAACAACACCTTAGCGACGGCATCGCCACGCTGGACCACGCCCGGCCACTCCGGTTACGGCTACAGATGAGTCCGCGGTGAGTCCGCAGACG
>JAATGE010000264.1 GCA_015654825.1 Rhodospirillales bacterium | reverse complement strand
GGCGTCACCGGCCAGCCAGCGCGGCACCCCGTCGCCCGCCGCTGCGGCGCCGATCCTGCCGGTATTGTTGGTCATCGCCGCGATGCTTCCGGAGGATCTCAATGTCAGGCCAGGCGGCCTGCTGTTGACCATGCCGCGGATCGTGCTGCTGCTGGCGTCGCCTGTCATCGCCGCGCGCATGATACGAAAAATTTCCGGCGGCGAGCTCCGATTCTGTTCTTGTGATGCGGTCGTTCTGCTCGCAGCGTTCTGGATGTTCCTGTCTGTTTCGATGACGGAGGGCGTTGCCAGGGCCACTGTCGGATCCAGCGTCATGATACTGGAGCTGTGCGGCAGCTATTTCTTAATGCGATCGAGCCTGAGCCGACCCGGCGACGCGGTCGCGGTCGCCCGCGTTCTCGTCTATTTGATCGCGGCCGACGCTCTGCTTTCGGTGCTGGATGTGCTGATGTCGCGGCACGTCATGCACGATATCGCGCAGGCGTTGACGGGTTACAGCAAGTTCTGGCGGGCGGATTACCGCAGCGGATTCATGCGGGCGCAGGGCATGCAGGAACATCCTATTCTGCTCGGTACGGTCTGTGCCTTCGGGGCGCTGCTATCCCTGATGCTGATGAGTGGCGCGACGCGTATCGTTCTGTTCTGCCTCAGTCTGGTCGGTGTGGCGACGGCAATGTCATCTGCGCCGATCACGGCGGTCGCGCTCGGATGTATTCTGCTGTTGTACCGGCGGATGACGCCAAGCCTTGCGCGCCGATGGTCGATGCTGATCGTTCCCGGGTGCGTCTCGCTCGCCGGATTGATGGCCATCCACCCGCGGCCGTTCTCGTTTTTACTCGATCACCTGACGCTGGACCCGGGAACCGGCTACTATCGCCTGCTGATCTGGAACTTGGTGGGGCCGCTCGTGCTCGCGAGCCCATTGTTCGGCGTTGGGTTGGAAAGTGATTTCGCCGAGCAATTTTCGGTGTCGAACACGGTCGATACCGTTTGGCTGGCTTCGGCCATGAATTTCGGTATTCCGGGGTCGATCCTGATTGCACTGATGCTGCTCACGTCCTGCCGCCGCGGCATCGTGCGGGATGGGATACTGGGCGAGGCCGATATAAAGCTCGGCTGCGCTTTGGGTATAATGATTTTTCTCTACATTTTTTTGGGGTTTACCGTTGATTTCTGGGGTTGCACCTGGATTCTGATGGGAGTCTTTGCAGGCATGCGCACGCATCTTGGCGAGCTGGGCAGGCCGCGCGCAGACGTGCCGCCAGCATACCGCCCCGCCTCCAGCCAACCGAAGTCGCGGGCGCGGCACGGTGTGGCCACCATCGATATGCGGCCAGACGCGATCTGAAATTGCCAATCCTGGAGCGGGCACGTGGATCAGACCTATTTTCAGCATGTGCGGCACGAGATCGAGCCTTTGCTGCCGGCATCGGCAACGCGAATTCTCGACGTCGGCGCGGGTGCGGGGCGTACCACGGCCTGGGTACGCGGCCGCTACAACGGCAGCCGCGCGATTGCGCTCGAGGGCAATCCGGCAGTGCTCGATGACCTCAAGGCGAATGCGGACGAAGCCTATATCGTCGATCTTGACGGCGACATCCCCGACGTAGGGGCGCCGGATCTGATCCTGTGCCTGGATATCCTCGAACACCTGGTTAGGCCGGAGCAGCTCCTGCAGCGCCTGACGGACGCGCTGGCGGAGGGTGGCACGGTGATCGTCTCCTGCCCCAACGTGGCGCACGCGTCGGTATCCGTCCCGCTACTCTTGCGTGGGCAGTTCGAGTATCGCGACTCCGGTATACTGGACCGAACGCACCTTCGTTTTTTCGTTCGAACGTCGGCACTCGCGCTGATGAATCAAGCTGGGCTCGTCGTGCAGCGCGGCATACGCACTGGCTTTGACGGGCCTCGGTCGCGTTTGCTGGATCGGTTGACCGGGGGAACGATGCGCGATCATCTGACCAAACAATACATTATGGTAGGTCAACGAGCAGCTCCAGGAACGTCGCAGGGGCCGGTGGCATGGCAGGCGGTCTGATTACGATTTCCGCCATGAATGGAACGTTGGTGCTCATGCGCCCTATCCACCAACGCTTCCAGGGCCTCTTGACGCATCCGCGGCGCGCCTGCGGGCGGCCCGGACGGCGCGGGGTTTCGGGGCGATGAAACTGGGTGTGGTGGC
This sequence comes from Rhodospirillales bacterium, assembly GCA_015654825.1. Classification (GTDB taxonomy): domain Bacteria; phylum Pseudomonadota; class Alphaproteobacteria; order Acetobacterales; family Acetobacteraceae; genus CAJCIS01. The sequence goes on along the minus strand of JAATGE010000264.1, from coordinate 2,532 downwards.
GTCCGCCGACCCGTTGGACGTCACGACCTGGTCGGGAACGCCCTACTATTTGGCCAGGGCACTGCTGCCGCGATTTCCGGACCTTGTCGTGGTACGAACGCCGCGTCCGATCTGGTATCGATATTTGCGCCCTCTGGTGCGGAGGGCGACGCGCGGCGTCGTCGATATCTATTGGAGCCGGTGGTTGGCGGCATTGCATGCAAAACAGGTGATGCGCCAGCTTAAGAAGGACCAGGTCGACGCAGTCCTCTGTATCGGAAACGCACCGTTATCGGCGTATATCGCGGAACGGTTCCCGACGATCCATGTTTCGGACGCCACGGTGCCTCTGATGCGAAACTATTATGTCGAATTTTCACGTCTGCCAAGGCTCCTGGCTGATAATGCGCGAACGCTTGACGGTGACTCTGTGCGCCGCTCGCGCGCTTGCCTGTTTCCCACGGAATGGGCTGCGAATTCCGCAATACGGGACTACGGCGCCGATCCGTCCCGAGTCCACGTGATCCCCTGGGGCGCCAATATCGATGCTGATGAATATCCTGATTTCGAACCCACCGTTCAACGCGACACTTGTCACTTGGTTTTTATTGGTGTCGATTGGGAGCGAAAAGGCGGCGGCATTGCTGTGGCCGCTACCCGGCGCCTCGCCGATGCGGGGCACAAGGTCAAACTTCATATCGTAGGCGCCGCGCCCACGCTGCCCGAGCAGGGTGGTCCCATCGAATTGCACGGATTTATTAACAAAGGCACCGAACAGGGGCGGGAAACATTCCGGTCCCTTATGAAAATCGCGACCTTCCTGTTCATGCCGACGCGCCATGAATGTTTCGGTATGGTTTTTCCTGAGGCAAACTCGTTTGGCGTTCCTGTTATTTCGACTGCGACGGGAGGCGTACCCTGCGTGGTTCACGAAGGGATCAACGGCCACCTTTTGTCCATCGACGCAACAGAGGAGGAGTACGCAGAGCTCATTTGGTCGATATGGTCAGATGCCCTTCGTTATGAACGTCTCAGAAATTCCTCGCGTGAGCAGTTCTGCCACGTGCTGAACTGGAATAGTTGGGTCGCGCGGGCAGCCGAAATTATCGAAAGCGCGGCGTGGCAGCCTGCAGCCAACACGGAACCAACAAAATTGGGGTCTGGCGCCTAAGGCCCCGGCGGGTCCAGGGCAGAGCCCTGGCCTTCGCCGCCCTCGCTACCCGCCACGCCCCCCCGGCCGGCGGATTGCGATCAGGGACTTCGCCAGCCCCGCCACGCGCTCCCGCTGAATGGTGGCATCCGGGAACAAAGTCGACATCTGGCGGAAATCGAGCAAGTCGTTGCTTTGTATTTGCCCCATCGCCGTTGTCACGTCCGGCGCCATGCCCCAGATGCCCCTGGGCTTGCGCATCAGCATCGATATGCGGACCGGCACCGGCATCCAGTGAAAAAACGCCGTCGAGCAATGCGGTTCGATCGGAAACCAGAAATTCGGCGTCTGCACGTAATAGCCTGGCGCAAGCCGCCGTACCTCGCGCGCCATCGCGAGCATGTCCTGCCAGCGCCCGACATGCTCGATGACCGAATTGGAGTGCACAAGATCGAAACTCATGTCCCCGAGCGCCGCGAGGTCGCGAGCGTCGCCGGCGATCGATGAGAATTGCGCGTTATCGACGCCGGCCGAAGTGAGGTTCACCAAAGTGACGTGGCAGCTTCGCGCGCCGATAAGATCGGCGACGTCCGACCAGTAGGCGGCTTCCCCGCCGATGTCGACGATGCGGCATGTGCCGCGTGTCGCCAGTACCTCGTCGACGAGGCCCAGGAACAGCATGAATCGCTTGCGGCGAAAAACCCTGCTGCCGTTGGGACCGAGCCCGATGCGCGCGGCGGCCCATCCCCCCGGCGTCACGGCGAGGATCCCCCCCCATGCGGTGCCGGACTGGCGGCCTGATTGGGCTGCTTCTCGCGCCCGGCGGGCAAGGCCGCGGCCGGCGCCGCGAACCTGGACCCGGTCCTGAGGTCGATATTGTCGGTAAACGTAACGTCGCTGCCGGAAGGCGGGTAGAACGGCCCATAGGCGCCCGACGCATCGAGGTAGTTGTTCTGCACGGAGACGCCGTCGACAATATTCGGCCCTGGATCCTGCCGGACCGCGATCAGATAGGAGGATGTCAGGCGACCGCCGCCGACCGCGATCACGACGTTGTTCGCGATCGTCGTACTCAGCACCGTGCCACCCAGCTGGCCCTCGACCTGAAGGTCCTCGCCATTCATTTGCGGATAGCCGGCCCGGTCCGGTTGCGGATTGTACACCGTATTGTACGAAACGATGGAATTTCGGGCGATGCCGTGGCCGAATTGCACGTCATTCGGGTGGCCGCCCGTGGCGTAACCGGTGTCGTTGATCAGATTATATTTGTCGAGCAACCGGCCGGAATTGAATTCGATGATGTGCTGCGGCGCGTTCTTCATCCAGTTATACAGCACATTCAGTCCGGCGCCGTTATAGCTGATCAGCGACCATATCGCGCCCGCGTTGCCGGCGACGCCGGT
>JAATGE010000570.1 GCA_015654825.1 Rhodospirillales bacterium | reverse complement strand
GCGGCCCATCTGGCGCTGGCGCGGCTCGAACGCGAATACCCGGGCGAGGTATTCCTGGTGACGCAGAACGTCGACAATCTGCATGAGGCGGCCGGTAGCCGCGGCGTGGTGCACATGCACGGGGCGCTGGCCGAGGTGGCGTGCCTTGCGTGCGGCGGGGTCGCGCGGTGGGACGGCGATGTGGGGGCGGGCTCCGCATGCCCTGGGTGCGGCGCCGCGGCGCTGCGGCCGAACGTGGTGTGGTTCGGCGAAATGCCGTTCCACATGGAGGCGATCGAGGCGGCGCTGGCGCGCTGCGCGGTGTTTGCCGCCATCGGCACCAGTGGCCAGGTGTATCCGGCGGCGGGATTTATCAATGCGGTGGCGGGACGGGCGCGGACGGTGGAGCTGACGCTGGAACCGTCCGCCGTTTCGCCGCTGTTCGATGAGGTGCGGCATGGGCCCGCGACCGCGACGGTGCCGGCGTTCGTGGGCGAGTTGCTGATTGGCTGAGGATATCGCGCGGCTGCTGGCGGATATCCGCGCGTGCCGCGTGTGCGCGCCGCATTTGCCGTTTGCGCCGCGGCCGGTGCTGCATATTTCGCCGACCGCGCGGCTGCTGATCGCGAGCCAGGCGCCGGGCACCAAGGCGCACGATGCGGGCATCAGTTTTTTCGATGCGAGCGGTGATCGGCTGCGCGCGTGGCTGAATATGGACCGGGGTGAGTTCTACGACGGCGCGCGGGTGGCCATTGTGCCCGCCGGCATGTGCTACCCGGGGCGGCTGGCGAGCGGCGGCGATGCGCCGCCTCGGCCGGAATGCGCGCCGTTGTGGCGCGCCCGGATCCTGGCCGCGCTGCCGGCGATACGGCTGACCCTGCTGGTCGGCGGCTACGCGCAAAATCTGGTGCTGGGGCCAGGGAAGATGACGGAACGCGTGCGCGATTTCCGGCGCTTCCTGCCGCATTATTTTCCGCTGCCGCATCCGTCCTGGCGCACCGGTGCGTGGGAACGCGCCAATCCGTGGTTTGGGGAGCTCGTGCTGCCGGCGCTGCGGAAGAATGTTGCGGAAGCGTTCGGGTAGGACAATATAAAAAGGCTAGGGGCTTTGCCCCTAGGACCCCACTGGGGCCTTAGGCCCCAGACCTCAATTTTGTTTGTTCCGGGATTGGCATCGGCACGGTGGGAGCGGCCTGCAAACGGTGCGGCCCCGGCCTCTTTACTACAGGAACTCTACCTCGCTGAGTTCTTCGTCGCGGCACAGGGCGCCGACGTGGGTGAAGCGTTCGTAGTTCGCGCGGGACTTGTCGGCGCGGTAGATGAGCTGGCGCAGGATGTCGATGATCGCGTCGTGCGCCTCCACCATCATCTGGTCGAGGCCCTGGCCGCGGGCCGGGATGATGACCGTCAGTTCGGAGACCGGCTGCATCGAGTCGCTGATGTTGAACACGAATTCGGCGCCGCCGCGCGCCTGCGGCGTCATGCGGGCAAAGGCGATGCTGTGGTTATTCAAGCCGTCGCGCGGCCTGAGACGATCCTCGATCTGCGGCATGACGGATCTCCATATTTTTTAGATTTCGTCGCCATTTATGGCGGAAACGACGCCACTCACAAGTATTATTAGTGAGATTTCGTGCCAATGATCGGGCAGCCAAAAGCCCGGCGCGCCGCCAGCCTACGGGTGCCTGATTACCCTGTCTCACCGCGGGGTGCGATCAGCGTTTGTACCGAGCTCTTGGGTGATCTTGGTGTCTCAATCATGGTGAGTTGCCAGCTGCGCGCGCAGGCCGGTGCCTGAGGACCGCCACCGAAGCCGTCGTCGTTGCCCCAGTGCACCGATCAGCTAGCCAGGCAGGTCGGAATGACGCCAGGGGCGACCCTTGTGCGCGGGCTGCTCCGTTGAGCGGCCCGACGGGGACTGGAAGGACGGGACGCCGAGCTGCCAGAGCAGGAAGGCCAGGTCGTCCGCCTGGGCCTGCGCGCGCGCCTCCCTGGTGTGCGGCGGGCCGTCGGCGGAGACGCGCAGCAGGATCGGATGCAAGCTGGTGGTGGCGGCATCGAGGCGGGCCGCCATCTTCGCCGACTCCCACGCCGGCACCGCGGGATCGTCGAAATGGGCGCTCAGCAGCACGGAGGGATATTCCTTGCCGTCCTTGATCTGGCTGTAGGCGTCGATCGGCAGCAGGTTGGGAAACTGCGCCGGATCGTGCGCGCTGCCGAATTCGACGATCGCCTCCGGGCTGCCGGTATCCTCGGAGCGCAGCGGGTTCAGCAGGCCGTCGCGGATGACGGCGGCGCGGAAGGCGGCGGGCTGCCAGGTGATGGCGGCGCCGGCGGCGATGCCGCCCGCGTTGGTGCCGAGCGCCGCGAGATGGGCGGGATCGGTGTAGCCGAGCGTCGCGAGGCGGTCGGCGCAGGATAGCAGGTCGGTAACGGTGTTCTGCTTGTTGGCGAACTGGCCGGCGGTGTGCCAGGGCGGCCCGAGCTCGCCGCCGCCGCGGACGTGCGCCACCGCGTAGACGCCGCCCTGGTCGGCCCAGGCGAGCGCCGCGGGGAGAAAGCGCGGATCGTAGGCGTAGCCGTAGCTGCCGTAGGCCTCGACCAGGGTCGGGCGGGCGTGGTCGGGCACCACATCCTGGCGCGTAATGATGGAGAGCGGGATCTGGGTGCCGTCGCGCGCGACGGCGGTGGTTTCGATCGCCTGGTAGGGCGAGGAATCGAGGTTTTTCGGGGGTACCAGGCCGGCATCGACAGTGCGGCGCACATGCGTGTCGAAGCGGAGCCAGGTGCGCGGGTGCACCCACGATTCCAGGCTGAACAGCGCGCCGGCGGCGCGCGCGTCGGCAACCAGGCCGGTCTTGTCGTCGAACGCCGGGGCGATCGTGCCGGCGAACGGCAAGCGAAGCTCTTCCGCGACCGACAGGTGGTAGTCGAGCCGCAGCAGGTGCATGCCGACGCCCTGGCGGCGGGCGGCGTAGAGCGCGTCCGACCCGGCGGCGATGCCGGTAATGACGCCGTCGGTCGGCGGCACGACGGTGCGGGCGTGATCGATGCCGGGATCCGCCATGTCCTCGGCGATGACGCGGAAAGTCGGCGCGCCGCCGCGGGTGAGCAGGAACGCGAGCGATCCGCTGACCGCGACCTGGGTGGCGCCGGCGCCCTGCGGGGCGATGGCGACCCAGGGCGCCGGCTGCTGGGCGAGTTGCGAGGTGGGCACGGCGTAGACGGCGATTTCGGGGCTGACGCCGTCGCTGACGACGGCGAGCGCGTAACCCGAGGCGGGGGGCACCACCAGGCGCGGGATGACGTGCTGGCCGCGGAACGGAAACGGCAGGTGCGCCGCATCGAGCGCCAGCAGGTCGCGCGCCGGGCTGGTGCCGACCTTGTGCAGGAACACGCCGAGATGCTGCCATCGCGAAATCGGATCGGTCGGCGCGCTTTCGGCGTCGGGCAGGTCGATCGGGCGGGTGTAATAGAACGCGGTCGAATCGGGCAGCCAGGCGATCGCGGCGAAGCGGGTGTCGGCGATGTGCTCGGCCAGCGAAGCATTGTTGGCGATGTCGTGGACACGCAGCACGCTGCTGTCGGGGCCGGCATCGGCCAGCAGGTAGGCGACGTAGGACCCGTCCGGCGACGGCGCGAACGCGCCGATTTCGGAGTGCGCCGGCGCGTCGGGCAAAGTTTCGGGGTCCACCAGGAGATGCGGTTCGCCGCCGGCAATGCCGCGCATCATCAGGCGCGCGACGTCGTCGGCGGGGCCGCGGCGGAGGTAGAAGATGGTGTCGCCGTCCTGCACGACACTCGGAACCACGACGGAGGGCAGGTCCAGGGCGGCAATGGCGTGGGCGAGCTTTTCGCGGCCGGGAATGCGGGCGAGGGCGGCGTCGGCCTGGGCGGTTTCGGCCGCCATGAAGGCGTGCAGCTCGGGGTTCGGCTGCACCTCCATCCAGCGGTAATTGTCGACCAGCGTGGTGGCGCCGTAATGGTCTGTGACCGGACGGATCTGCGGCACCGGCGGCGCGGCGGCGGCGAGCGCGGGCAGCATCGCCAACATGGTTGATAGGACCCGTTGCCGGGCCGCCGCTTGCACCAATCCGCTCTCCCGAAGGCAGTTTGTTCCGCCTGCCATGCCGGAACGCAACGGATGACATTGGTATAAATGCCAGGATTGTCTAGCGGTCAGCGGTTGCGGTGCTGTTAAGGGACACACGGAGGAAGGCCAGGGCTCTGAGTTTGTGATTTTTTGCCAG
>JAATGE010000625.1 GCA_015654825.1 Rhodospirillales bacterium | reverse complement strand
GCCCCCCGCGACGGCTGGCCACAGGAAAAGGCCTGGCGCAACGTCAGCGGTTTACAGCGGATTCTGAAATACCTCCGCGTGCACTAAACGGTCGCCTACGCGGTCGCCGACCTGCACCACGTGTTCGCCACCTGCCCGCGCCCCCGCCATATCGTAAAACCGCTGCTGACACCGCGCGGCGCCTGCGCCGAATTGCGCGAAATCACCGCGCGCGGCCTGCGCTGCGCCCTGCTGTTCGGCCCCGAGCGCGCCGGCCTCGACAACGAGGACATCGCCCACGCCGACACATTGATCCGCTATCCGGTCAATCCCGCCTTCACCAGCCTGAACCTCGCCCAGGCAGTCATGGTCATGGCCTACGAATGGTGGCAATCCGCGGACGATACGCCACCGCGCCAATTGATGACCAACGAATCGCAAGTCTCCACCAAGTCCGAACTGGACAATTTCCTGACCCACATGGTCGACCAGCTCGACGCATGCGGCTTCCTGCGCAACGCACCGAAACGACCCGGCATGGTGCGCAACCTGCGCCACCTGTTCCAGCGCGGCGAGGTCACCGAACAGGAACTGCGCACACTGCACGGCGTAGTCACCGAACTGGCCATCGGCCGCCGTCAACGCGGCCGCCTGGAGAAAGACATGATCGTGGAGTAAAACCCATGCGAACTGAACAAAAGTTTTTTGGTTCTTTTTTTCAAAAAAGAACTTCTTTTTGAAAAAAGAAATAAAAACTTTTGTTAGTCGTTCCGAGTCTGCGGCGCGCTATCGGCCACTCGGTGCATTCCGTTTCGGGTTGGCGCTCATGGTGGTGCTGCAACATTTTCAGCACCTCGTGCCGCCGCAACAGCGCGGCATATTCTCCGCCACGGGTGCCGGCGCCATCGCGGTCGCCCTATTCTTCGCCGTCAGCGGCTTCGTCGTCGCCGAGGCCCTGGCAAGCTTTTATACCGGCCGCCCCGGCGCATTCCTCGCCAACCGCGTGCTGCGCCTCGGGCCGCCCTACCTCGCGGCGCTGGCGCTTTCCGTGCTGGTACACGCGTTGCTGTGGCGCAACGGGCGCCTCGCGCTGTGGGATTACACGCTGCAGGGCTCGCCGTTGGCACCCGCGCGCCTGCTGACCGGGCTGCTCGGACTGGTACCGGGTTTCAACCCAAACTGGCTCGGCCAGGACTTCGAATTCGTGCCGTTCGTCTGGTCGCTGCGCCTGGAAATGGCATTCTATATCGCGGCCGCCGCCACCATGTGGGCGGCCTGGCGCATCGGCGCTGCCTGGCCGGTCATGGCGGCAATCGCAGCCGCGCTCGCGGCGAGCCTCGCATTCCTGCTGCTCGCCCACCGGCCGGGCGCCCTCGGCACCGCCCCGATGTTCCTGCTCGGCGTCGCCCTCTACCTCCGCGACGCGCGCCCCGCGCCGACGCGAACTTCGCTGCTGGCGGTAACGATCGCGGTAGCCGCCGCCGGTTTCGCGTCCTGGCGCCAGCACGGCGCGCCGCTCCCGGCGGTCCAATTCCCCATTCTGGCGCTGCTGCTGGCTCTGTTCGCCTGGCTCCTGACCAAGGCCGCCGCCGGTGGCCACAAACGCCTGGATCGGCGCCTCGGCGACCTTTCCTACCCGCTCTACCTGAACCACTACGCCGTCGGCATCGCCGCATCCTCGCTGCTGCCGCGCCTCGGCTGGACTCTATACATAGTCTCCATCGCGGCCGCCGTGCTCCTCTCCGCCGCCGCCGAGCGCCTGGTGGACCGCCCGGTCCGCGTACTACGCAACCGCATCCGCGCCGTCGCCCTGTAGCCAGGCATTATCCCGGCAACTGCCCGGCCAGCCGCCGCGCCAGCAGCCAGCCGATCAGCCCGGACACCGGCGCCCCGGGGATGATCAGCACAAACCCCCCATAAATATGGTTCACCACCATCCCGAGTCCGATGCCCAGCATCAGCCCGCCCACCAGGCTGCCGGTCACCGCGGCACTGACGCCCAGCCATATGATGTCCTGCCGCTGGATCATGACCACCCCGCCCCTGCACCTCGCGGACAGATGCGACGAAACCAGCTTTCACGGAAGGGTCTTTGCTCGCCACCGGCCCGGCACACCTGTATGCCTATCGGCCGAAACGGAGATGTGGCGATGGAGATGTATGTGGTGCAGCTGGGCAAGATGGGGATGAACGGTTTTGGCCTGATCGAGACCTCGAACGTGCTGGTCTCCAACCTGGACGGCGCCAAGCTGCGAACGGCGGACCTGCTGAAGACCCGCGGCTCCCAGCTCGGCGCCAACAAGGCCAAGCTGCTCGGCGACGGCGGCAACGTCATCTTCGAGTTCCCGTAAGCCCCGGGGGGGGGACAGCCGGACGCTTCGACCCAAACGAAAGCCAATTTACAAAAGTTTTTTGGTTCTTTTTTTCAAAAAAGAACAAAAGAAAGCTTCTTTTTGAAAAAAGATGCAAAAACTTTTGTTAATAGTTCCTTGTTCGCCGACGTCAGCTGGAGCGGGCGCTGGCGGTTTTCAAATGCGATTGCCCTGGGCCGAGCCCCGGTGCTTCTTGACTTTCGTTCCCTGCTGCCCTAACGGCCCCCGCTTCACTGCCGGGAACGTGGACTGGTCTTCGGGACCTGCTCCCGTCGCGCCCCAAGCGCGGCCTACCGGTGCAACAAGCCCAACCGGGCACACAAGGAAAGGGCAGCGCATGACCAAGCGCGCCGAAAGCAAGTACAAGATCAACCGCCACCTCGGCGTCAATCTCTGGGGCCGGCCGAAATCCCCCATCAACAAGCGCGACTACGGTCCCGGCCAGCACGGCCAGCGCCGCAAGAGCAAGCCGTCCGACTTCAACGTGCAGCTCATGGCGAAGCAGAAGCTGAAGGGCTACTACGGCAATATCGGCGAGAAGCAGTTCCGCAAATACTATGAGGAAGCAGTGCGCCGCCGCGGCGACACCTCCGAAAAGCTGAACGAGCTGCTGGAACGCCGGCTGGACGAGGTGATCTACCGCCTCATGTTCGCCATCACCCCACTCCACCCCAGCCT
>JAATGE010000546.1 GCA_015654825.1 Rhodospirillales bacterium | reverse complement strand
TGATACCTTCCTGTGGCACGAGACCAACCGGCGCACCGACCGCTGGGGCGGCAGCCCGGAACGCCGCGCCCTGTTCGCGGCCGAGATCGTGCGTGCCGTGCGCGCCGCGATCGGCCCGGAACGCCCCATCTTTTTCCGTTTCTCGCAATTCAAGATGCAGGATTACGGCGCGCGCCTCGCCGAAACGCCCGCGGAGCTGCAGCGCCTGCTCGGCCCCATCGCGGACGCCGGCGTCGACGTATTCGACGGCAGCCAGCGCTACTTCGACACGCCGATCTTCGAGGGCTCAACGCTCAACCTCGCCGGCTGGGCCAAAAAACTCACCGGCCGCCTGGCCATGACGGTGGGCGGCGTAGGCCTCGACCGCGGCCGCGGCGGCGTGCACATCGACGCGCAATCCGGCGCCGTGAACAACCTCCCCCGCCTGGCCGAGCGGTTCGCCGCCGCCGAGTTCGACCTGGTCGGCGTCGGCCGCTCCCTCCTCAACGACCACCTCTGGCTCCGCAAAGCCCTCGCCGGCGAACCATTCGCGCCTTTCGATCCGGCGAATCTCACGCGGCTCAATTAGGCAAGGAAGGCCAGGGCTCTGCCCTGGACCCGCTGGGGCCAGTAGGCCCCAGACCCCATTTTATGACAGCCAGCAAGTAGGGCGTGCTCCAGCACGCCAACGCAACCAAGTGCCATCGTTGCAGCCTAGGCGTTACCCCATCGACGCCGGCCGGCGAACAAGGAACAATTAACAAAAGTTTTTGCTTCTTTTTTCAAAAAGAAGTGCTTTTTCTTGTTCTTTTTTGAAAAAAAGAACCAAAAAACTTTTGTTACTTTGGCTTTCGTTTCGGGTCGAAGCGTCCGACTCGAATGTCATGCCAAGAAAATTCCAAACCCGGCCCGTATCGCCCGTCCGGGTCGTCGCTCCCGCCGGCTGTTGCAGTACGGCCGGGTGCCACACCATAGTCCGCCCCCGCTCAGGATTATCCCGTGCCTAATACCGCCAACCAATCCGGCCCCGCCCGCCAGGCCGCCTATCTCGCGCAGGACGTCGCGCCCGATATCGATGTGGTCCTCATCACCCACTACCCCGATATCGAGACGCTCGACATTTTTCGTCCGGGTGACACGGACCTGCAGACCGCATGCGCCGTGAACCAGGCGGTTGCCCTGGAAATGCTGAATGCCGGCGTGGAGGTCTTGGTGCAGCGGGCCGACCGGGGTGCCTTCCGGCGCTGGATGGCCGACCGCGATGATACGCCCGCAGACCGCCGCGCCTGGATCGATCGCGGCCGCCTGCTGCGAGGCCCGGCGGCCCTGGCGGCGCTCGGCCTGAAGGCGCCGGCCGCACCCGGGCGCGAGGTCTTCGGCCACGCGCCCGGCCCCATCGCGGACCGGCTGCTGGCGGCGTTTGACGACGAGGATAGCGCGGAATTCGACGTCCTGGTGCAGGCGCTCATGGCCGCCGGACGGACCGATGTGCTGGACCTGGCGGTGCGCAAGCTCGCGGAACGCGATGGCGATGAGGCCGCCGATGGCCTCAACTGGGTGCTGCTGGTGGCGGCTGAAGGGGCAGCGGTCGGGCCGTCAGGCTGGGCGGAGCTGGTCGCCCTCGTCGTCGCACTGCCGCCCGGCGACTTGCCCGATGGCGAAGAACTCGGACAGAGCCTGACCGCGTCCGGCGCCCTGGCCGACACCGAGGAACTTCGCCTGCTGCCCGGCTGGCGCTCGCCCGACGCCCTGGCCGAGCTGTCGTTCGTAGCGGTCCGCCGCGTGCTGCTCGACATGGTCGACGGAAAATCGCCGCGCGACCTGCCCCCCGGTGACACCGATGACCTGGCCCGGCGTGGCTTTGGGGTTTTGCTCGGCCTCCGCATCGATTGGGCCATCCCGGTTTGGGAGGAAATCGCAGCCGCCGGCGGCCTGCCGGAAGAGCCCGACGACGATGCCGAGGTGACGCCGGAGGAGGCACTCCGCGCCGCCGCGTTCGACCGCTGGCGGGGCCAGGTCTTTCAGCGGACCGAGGGCTGCGTCCCGCTGGACGTCGTGGCATTCTCGCAGGTGGCAAACGAAATCGCGGACTTCCTGGCAGAGGCCGGCGAGCAGACCGGCGGGATCGAGGAGATCCGCGATTTCATTGCGGAATGCCGTCGCAGGGCCGGCGGCGATGAGATCGTGTGCCGTTCCGAAATCATCGGCGATGCTCTGGAACTTTCCATTTACACCGAGACCGGCCAACTCCTGGACCGCCTGACGATGCCGGCCAGCAGGCTTCCCGCCCCGGCGGAGGACATGTCCCCACTGATCGCCACGTTCGTGCGCCTGGTGCAAGACGGCCCGGGAACCTGATCCGCCGCCGGCGCCGGTAAACCGGCCCTGGCCCTCCGCCCCGAAACTATTGCCCGTGAACGCGGTAACCTCCCGCCGTTCGGCTCCCCTCGCCCCACACAACCCGAAAGCAAACGCAGGGCGTGCTCCAGCACGCCAACGCAAGCAACCCGCACATCCCCGCCGCCACACACCGCCGAAACGACGAATATTCCCAAACCGAGCCTCCGCGACCAGCCCCTGCGTCACAGGATTGAAGTCGATCGCGTCCGGCAAATCGCCTGCCAGCCCAGGGAAATACAGTTATTCCGTAATGATGCGGTCAGCCCATTCGACCAGCGAGACAAAGATAGTCGGGTTGCCGAACTTTGCGCCCCACAGGGCAAGATCTTCCTCGGTTACGCCGCGGGCGCGGGAGCAGGCGCCACACGCAAAAATCCGAATCTTCTTTGCTGCAACTTTCTGCAGCGTTTCCTCGAGCGGAGGCCAGCCGACCGGCACCACGGCCTTGGCCAGTGACAGGCGCATTAAGGAAACCGCCTCTCCGAGCAGGAATATCTGCACAATATGGCCGGCCTCGGCGAGTGCATGACCATGCAGAAAAGGAAACGCCGCCTTGGTAGGATCGTCAGACCCCCACGCACTTTTCATCATGATCTTGAGCGGCAACCTGGTCTCGGTTGCTTCGGCTGCACTTGCGGCCATGATCAAAGGCAGCGCCGCCAATTGCGCCAGCGCGTTTCGACGGCTCATGTCGGTCCCTCCACGATTATCGCCCACCGGCGAGCATTACGGTCGCCGTTGAGCCCACCGGCGTATCGGCACATTCACCTAGCATGCGACCAGATGCGATCCAATCCGCCAAGGAACCCACCTGCGGGCAAGGGGCACGGGTAGCAGCCGAAGCACGCGTCCAGCATCAATGTCCCCTATTCAGCCCCGGCGCCGCGGCGCGGTGCGTCAACTCCCAGCCGCTCGGCCACCCGCCGGTATCAACCCCAGCCCCTGCGCGCATGCGATGCCTTCCCGCGGGGCTTGGAGGTGCGGTGCCGCACCCTCTACGCTGCCGCCGGTGCCCCGTTTCAGTGGGGCGTGACGAGGTGATTTAATGACCCACGTGCAGAGCGGCCTTCCCGACCAATATGGGGTTCGCGAAGACTATATTCCCAAGGACTCCTACATCTCCCGGGAATTCGCGGCACTCGAAAAACAGCGCCTCTGGCCGCGCGTCTGGCAAATCGCCTGCCGGCTCGAGGAAGTTCCGAAAATCGGCGACTACGTCACCTACGAAATCGCCGACGAGAGCATCATCATCGTGCGCGCCGGCGAAGACGACGTCCGCGCCTATTACAACGTGTGCCAGCATCGCGGCCGGAAACTCACCAACGGCTGCGGCCACACCAACAAGCTGTTCTGCCGCTACCACGGCTGGCGCTGGAATTTGGACGGCACCAGCGACGCCGTCATCGATCGCGAGGACTGGGGCGATCGGCTGAGCGACGAAAGCCTGCGCCTGACCGGCCCGAAAATCGATTTCTGGGGCGGCTGGGTGTTCATCAACATGGACGAAAACGCCGGCCCGCTACTCGACCATCTGCACCCGATCGCCAGCATCTTCAAGAATTACGAGCTGGAGAAAATGCGCTACCGCTGGTACAAATCGGTGGTACTGCCCTGCAATTGGAAAGTGGCCCTGGAAGCCTTCAACGAAGGCTATCACGTACAAACCACGCATCGCCAGTTGTTGCCATACTATGACGACGCCACCGCCAGCGAAGAACATGGCCCGCACGGAACATTCTTCTCGCCCCCCGGCACCCGCCTGACCGGCGCGCCGTCGCGCCGGCTGGACGTCGCAATGCCGAACGATCTGCGCCCCTCGATCGTCGCTTATTTCGACATGCTGGAGCGCGACCTCAAGGCAATCGTTTCGGAGCGCGCACATCGTGCCTCGCAGCGCCTGGTGAATGACGTGCCGCCCGGCGCCTCGCACATGGATATCCTGATCCAGCTCGGCGGCTTCACCGCGGAAGCCGCCATCGCGGAAGGCGCCGGATTTCCCGCCCTGACCCACGAGGAAATCGTCCGCGCCTGGCAGGATTGGCACGTGTTTCCAAACCACGTGTTCCTGCTGGCACCCGACGCAATCCTGGCATACCGCGCGCGGCCCTGGAAGGACGATCCGGATCAATGCCTGTTCGACATATGGTCGCTGGTCCGCTACGCACCGGACCAGGTGCCGCCGCTGAACCGGGAGTTCTACGAAAACTGGCAGGACCACGACGGCTGGGGACTGATCCTGGAGCAGGATTTCCGTAATTTGGCCGATATCCAGCAAGGCATGAAATCGCGCGGCTTCAAAGCCGCGCGCCCAAGCCCGGTGCAGGAACGCGCCCTAAGCAACTTTCACCGCACGCTGCGGAGTTATGTGCTGGGCTGATTGCAAGCCAGGATAGTAAGGCCAGGGTTCGGTTCGGGTTTTCAACAGCAAAGTCGGAAAATTGGCTTCGCCGACCAGGGGCTCCGCCCCCTGGACCCCCGACGGCGTGCCGCCGCCGTCGTATGCGCTGCGCGGCGGGAATCTTCTGTGCGGTCTGGCGAGACGTGGGATTTAACGGCGTGCTCACAGCCGATGCCAGGCTCGGAACAAATAAAATGGGGTCTGGGGCCTACTGGCCCCAGCGGGTCCAGGGCAGAGCCCTGGCCTTACCTCCCCTTGCCTTTACTTTCCCTGGCCTTCCCCTACTCCCCCCGATGAGCCGCCAACTGCCCCGAAGCGCGGCGCGAAATATTCAGCACTGCCGCCTTGATTGCCTCCAGGTTCCCCAGCAGCCGATCCTGTGGGGCGCCGATTGCGATCGTAGCGACGATGCGGGATTGCGCGTCGAACAGTGGTGCCGCGATCGTCGCCGTGTCTTCCAGCAATTGCGAAACGCTGAGCCAGTAGCCCTGTTCGCGCGCCTGTTGCAGTTCGCGCCGGATCGCATGCTGGTCCGTTTCGGTATGCGGCGTTAGCTGCTTGAACCTCGTCGTTGTCAGATAGTTTTCCCGCCAGTCCGCCGGCGCATGCGCCAGCATCAGCCGCCCCGCAGCCGACGCGTAGAGCGGCCCGCTGACGCCCACCCGCATCTGGTAAAGTACGGGGCGTGGGCTTTGGATCGCATCGATATAGACCGCGCGCCCGATCGACCAGTCCGGCACCGCCAGGCCCACGGATTCCTCGGTCCGGTCGCACAGCTCACGCAAATACACCGTCATCAGCCGCGGCAACGACCAGGCGGAGGTCACGCGCGCGGCGAGGCGGAAGGCGCCCGGGCCCAATCTGTAGAGCGGGCCGTCGACGATCAGGAAGTCGTCCTGCACCAGCGGCCGCAACGAGTTCAGCAGCGTGCTCTTTGGCGTGTCCAGCGCGGTGCTGAGTTCGGAAAGAGTAAGGCCCGGCGGGTTCTCCGACAGCGTTTCGCACAGGCGGATTACGCGCGTCATCGCTTTCGGCCCGGCGCCGTCGCGCGGCAGTCCGTCGCGGTCCTCCAGGGCGCTGTCCTCAGGCATCACTTTCTGGGACCCTTCAATCCGGCTCATCATCGTCTCGGCCACCTGGTCCTGCCCACACTTGGCACACAGTATGGCCGCCCGCGTCAATCGCCACGTTAGGCGGCCTGCGCCACGATGTTTCCGGCGAGACGGCGCAAATGCTGCTCCGCGTGGCCGAACAATTGTTGCAGCGTCATCATGCGCTTGAAATGATGGCCAATCACGTACTCCTCGGTCACGCCGATGGCACCATGAAGCTGTATGGCCTGGCCGCAGACGAAATGGCCGCATTTGCCGACCTGTATCTTGGCCGAGGCAGCGGCATTGTCGCGTCCGTCCGGGTCGGCATCGTCCAGATGGGCCAGGGCGCGCCATCCCGCGGCGCGCGCCGCCTCCACAGCGACATACATATCGGCCGCGCGATGCTGCAGCACCTGGAACGTGCCGATGGCGACACCGAACTGGCGCCTGGTCAGCAGGTAGTCGCGCGTGGTCCACAGCGCCTGGTCCATGACGCCGACGGCCTCGGCGCACAGCACGGCGATGGCGCGCGCGTGGGCGGCGCGCAGGCCCGGCATCGCGCCGCCGATAGTGCCGATCACGTCAGGCGCCGCCGCCACCGCGTCGTGCAGCACCAGGTCGCAGGCGCACCGGCCGTCGGTGGTGCGGTAGGGGCGCTGCATCAGGCCGGCATGGCTGGCCGGCAGGCAAAACAGCGTAACGCCGTCGGCGGCGCCCGGCGCACCATCGGTGCGGGCCGAAATCAGGAACTGATCCGCCTGCGGGCCGGCCAGCACGGCGGTCTTGGTGCCGCGCAGCCGCCATGCGGCACCGTCGGGTTCGGCGCGGGTCGCGACATAGGCAAGCTCGCCGCCTGCCTCGCGTTCGGCGTGCGCCAGCACCGGTATCGTTTCGCCCGCCAGCACCGGCGGCAGCCTCGTTTCGCGCTGCGCATCGGTGCCGACCCGGTTCAGCACCTCGGCCGCCAGCACGCCCACCGCAAGGAACGGCTCCAGCACCAGGGCGCGGCCGAACTCTTCGGCAACGATCGCGGCCTCGATCGTGGAGCCGCCAAGGCCGCCCACGTCTTCCGGAAACGCCGCGGCAAGCCAGCCGAGTTCGGCCATGGTCGCCCAGTGCGCCCGCGAAAAACCCGCATCCGACTGCTCTATCGCCCGGCGCTGGGCAAAACCGTAATTCTTCTGCACCCAGCGGCGGACCGAGTCCTGCAGCTGGGTCTGCTCCTCATTCAGGCTGAACTGCATACCCTGTCAGAGTCCCAAAATCTGTTTCGATATGATATTGCGCTGGATTTCGTTCGAGCCGCCATAGATCGTGGTCGCGCGGCGATAATAGAGCTCGGCCATAACGCCGCGCGCGTAGTCCGGCCCCGGCGGATAGGCGTTCGGGCAATCCACCCACGGCTCCGGATAAAACGGCAGCGCATCGTCGCCCAGCGCCTCGGCGGTCATTTCCAGCAGCCGCTGCTGCAGCTCGGAGCCGCGGATCTTCAGCACGGAGCCGACCGGGCGCGTGGCGGGCTGCTCGCGTGTTTCGTAAAGCGCGCTCAGGGTCAGGAACTCCAGCGTTTCCAGCTCCACCTGAAGCTCCGCCATGCGCCCCGAAAAAC
>JAATGE010000078.1 GCA_015654825.1 Rhodospirillales bacterium | reverse complement strand
CGGGCGCGTTACCCCCGATTGATCCATGTTAACCAGCAGAAACGAAAGACCAGCGGACCCCCGGCTCCCCACCTCGCTACGGGCCAGTACAAAAATCCAGTCCGCCCACAACCCCCAACTGGTCCAGATTTTTTGGCCGTTCACCCGCCACCGTCCGTCCCGCAACCTCGCCTGCGTGCGCACATTCGCCAGGTCGGAGCCCGCATTCGGTTCCGAATATCCCTGGCACCAAATCGTTTCGCCACTCCGGATCGCCGGCAGCAGGCGCTGCTTTTGCGCCTCGGTGCCGTACGCGATCAATGTCGGGCCCAGCAGCTCCACGCCGAGATGCCCCAACCGCGGCGGCGCAAGGGAAGCAGCATATTCCTCCGCGAATGCCACCTGCTCGGCGATCGTGGCGCCGCGGCCGCCATGCGCCCTCGGCCAGCCAATGCAACTGAGACCTGCCGCGCCCAGCGCCGCCTCCCACGCCCGCAGCGCCGCCACATGGTCGCCCTGGCGCGTCACGCCACGTAATTCCTTGAACTCGCCATCGAGTTTCGCCCGCAGCCAGGCTCGCACCTCGATCCGAAACGCTTGCAGCGCCGCGCTCATGGCCGATGCTCCCCAAATGCGTAACCCAAATCGTGCCTGCGCCACGCAAACGCGACAAGTGTCTTTCCCCGACGCGCCTCGGCCGCTACGCTGACCGCAAATCAGGTCGGGACGGCAAACTTCATGAGCGGCAGCACGTGGGACGATAGTGTCGATGTTCTGGTGATCGGCTCCGGCGCCGGCGGGTTCGTGGCGGCGCTCACCGCCGCGGCCAGCCATGCAAAGGTTCTGATCCTGGAAAAAAGCGATCTGTGGGGCGGTTCCTCGGCCACCTCCGGAGGTGGCATCTGGATCCCCAACAGTCACCTGGCCCAGGCCGCCGGTATTACCGACTCCGCCAATTTGGCGTTTCAATATGTGCGTGCCCTGTCCGCGGAAAACGTGCCGGACGCGAATATCCGCGCCTACGTCGAGACTGCCGCCGAAATGCTGCAATGGCTGGAAACGAACACACAGGTCCGTTACGCCAGCATCCCCTACACCGATTACGAGGCAGAGGTGCCCGGCGGGAAGCCCGAGGGCTATCGCACCCATCTTCCGCTTCCGCTGGACGGAAAACTGCTCGGTGAGGAAGTGCAAACCCTGCGCCCCGCATCGCCCGCCGCCAGCCTGTTCGGCTTCATCAATTGGGACTGGGCGGAAACCGGCATGCTGCTGATGCGGCCAAAGGGATGGCAGAAAACGCTGGCCAGGATATTGGCGCGCTACGCATTCGATATCGACCAGCGTCTGCGCAGCAGCAAGGACCGCTATCTGACCCTCGGCAATGCGCTACTCGGTGGCCTGCGCCTCGCATCGCGCGACCGCAACATCGATCTCTGGCTCAACACCAGGCTCGTCGACTTGCTGACCGACGGCGCGCGCGTCACCGGCGCGCTGGTCGAACGCGACGGCAAACAATTGCGCATCGAAGCGAGGCGCGGCGTGGTGCTGGCCGCCGGCGGCTTTGAGCGTAACGAGACCATGCGCGCGCAACACTTGAAAATTAGCGACCCACGAATGAGTGGCGGTCAGATCAACAACACCGGTGACGCCATTGTCGTCGCCTCCGCCATCGGCGCCGCGACGATGAACATGGACTCCGTGTGGTGGGCGCCGGTATTTTCGGTGCCCGGCGAGCCGCGCGGCCGCCTCTCCACCATGGAGCGCGCGCTGCCCGGCAGCATCATCGTCAACCAGGCGGGCAAGCGCTACATGAACGAGGCCGCGTCTTACCACCATGCCGGCGCGCGGATGGCGGCGGCGAACCTGCAGGGCGCCGGCACGCAACCTTCGTTCATTCTGTTCGACGCCGACTTTCATCATAAATATCCGGTGGGTCCGCTGATGCCGTTGATTCCGGACTGGCTGCAGCCGGCCAGCGCGCGCGCCATTACCCTGAAGGGCAACACCCTGCGGGAACTCGCCGCGAAGGCGAACATTCCGCCGGACGCGCTGCAGGCGACGGTGGATCGTTTCAATGAAGGTGCCCGCAACGGCCACGATGCGGATTTCAGGCGCGGCGAAGCGGCGTACGACCGATTCTATGGCGACGCCCGCGTCGCGCCCAATCCTTCATTGGCGCCGATCGAACGCGCCCCGTTCTATGCCGTGCCTATCTACGCCGGCGATATCGGTACCAATGGCGGACTGGTGACCGACGAGAACGCTCGCGTCAGGAACACCGGCGGGGATATCATTATCGGCCTCTATGCGGTGGGGAATTGTTCGGCATCTGTTATGGGGCGGTCATATCCTGGCGCCGGCGCGACGCTCGGTCCTGCGATGACGTTTGGATATATTGCCGGGAGGCATGTGGCTGGGGCGAATTGAAGGAAGGCCAGGGCTCTGCCCTGGACCCGCTGGGGCCTGAGGCCTCAGACCCCCGTTAATCTGTACCGAGTGTGACATCTGCATCGAGCCAAATTGTCAGGCGCCCGCCGCGCAGCGCTAACGACAGCGGCGGCACGCCGACGGGGTCCTAGGGGCGGAGCCCCTAGCCTTGCTTCTTCTGCCCCAGCAAATGAGCCGTAAGGTTCGGCCGCTCGTTCAGCGTCCGCACCTCCTCATACAACCGTGAATACGTCGAACGTCGGATCAACCAGCGCCCATGCTGCCTGACATATCTGTCGACGTAGAACGAGCAACCCTGGGTAAGCCGCAGGTCGCCGAGGTTGATATTGTAATCGGTAAGTGTCCAGTGCCCATCGGCGGTATCGTCATCATGCACATCGATGATAGGATGGTGCACCGTGTGGCAGGAGACGAATTCGCTGTGGAAAGCGGCCTTGATCGCGGCCAGCACATCCTGTTTGCCGTTGGCCTGAAAACGGTAGCTGCCACCAATATAATCCACCGACATATCGTCCGTCATCAGGCTTTCCAACAACTCGATGTCGCAGCTGTCGATGCCGCGACAATACATGTATTTGAGACGCTTGATCAGTTCGATGTCTTCCAGCCGCAATCCCATGGCGCAATTCCTTCCGTAATTATCGTCTACAGCCCGAACGCCTCTGAGTAAAAACGAAACTCCTCCGCCAGCCGCGCCGGATCCAGCCCGAATTCCTGCGGCGTATAAATATGTGGCGGCCGCGCTTCACGCCCGTTCGCCGCTAGCCACGCATTCATCGCCGCATCATCGGCCGGGGTAAAATCCAGGCCCAGCGCTTCCATTACGTAACACGCCTCGCCCACCGGATCTTCCATTGCCGCGCTGTAGCTTACATCGATGAAACGTCCGGGCGGTTGCTGCGCGCGCGCCGCGATCAGCCCATGCATTGCATCGGAAAAACGTTTTACCCAATAAGGTCCCAATTGCATCGCGTCGAACGCCAGGCAGTCGCCGGCCGTCATCGATGCGCACATGCTGCAATAAGATGGGATCACCTCCTCCACGCGCCGATGCGTCATGATACCACGCGCCTCGGGGAACACATCGAGGAATCCCTGCAGCCCGCCGATCAGATGATGCGGCGATTTCAGAATCCATTTTTGGCCGCGCCGCCACGGTGACTGGCTTTGCAGCACCTGCAGCCACACGCGCAATTCCTGGTAGGCGCGGGTCATGTCCTGCTGTGCCATCCAGAAACCGTAGCTCGGTACCCAGGCGATCGAATCGTAGGTGGAACTGAGAAATGTCTTGTCCAGCAGCATCACGTCTTCATCGTGCGCCATCGCATCCATTGGGTGAATGCTGCGGAATTCCGGCCATTGCGCATAGAACGCCTCCACCGTGGCCCGCGCTGCCTCCTGCCGCGGCGTTGGGTCGTCCGCCAGTTCGCCGGGAAATGGCAACGGAAACGTTACCTCCCACCAGATGCCGCTGGTAAGTTGCGGCGAGCTGCCGAGCAGCCGCTGCATCATCGTGCTACCGGTGCGCGGCAGGCCAAGCACCGCACCGGCCACCGCCACCTCTTCGTCGAGGATTTCAGGGTGGCGTTTCAGCGTGTCTACAAGGTGCAACCGCTCGACCAGTGAATGAACAATGCGCTGCACAACGCCGGCTTCGGCACTTTTCAGCCGCCCCTCGGTATTCAGCGAGGCCACCAGCCGATCGAGCGGCACCAGGAACCATTCATCGCCGAAATTAGTCAGGCCGGCGCGCGCGCGCGCGCCATCCAGCAATGACCCCGTGCTGATCCGGGCGGCCTTGCCCGCCTGTTCCATCCGCATTCCCCCCGGGCGCGCGCAAATCCCATTTGCGTAGTATTATGCCTCGGTTTCATACGCGATTGCGAGCGGCGCGCCAAGCCGGTGGCCCCGCCGCGTCCCGGGGCCAGGATAAGGGTAGAAAGGCCAGGGCTTTGCCCTGGACCAAGCTGGGGCCAGTAGCCCCCAGCCCCATTTTGGCTGTCCCAAGTATCGCAACGACGCAGCGCCAGTATGCCAGACTCACAGGTCTACGAGATTGCTACAGAAGACTCCCGCCACGCAGCGTGAATGACCGCGGCGTCACGCCGACGGGGG
This sequence comes from Rhodospirillales bacterium, assembly GCA_015654825.1. Taxonomy (GTDB): domain Bacteria; phylum Pseudomonadota; class Alphaproteobacteria; order Acetobacterales; family Acetobacteraceae; genus CAJCIS01. The sequence continues at coordinate 9 of JAATGE010000078.1, read as the reverse complement.
GCCAGGGGG
>JAATGE010000023.1 GCA_015654825.1 Rhodospirillales bacterium | reverse complement strand
GTCGGACGATACGTCGGACGATACGTCGGACGATACGTCGGATTTCGCCGACTGGCTCGCTGCCAATGCGAGGCTCGGACCAGATAAAAATGGGGTCTGGGGCCTACTGGCCCCAGCGGGTCCAGGGCAGAGCCCTGGCCTTCCCCTACCCGCCAAACCCGACGATTTGCTCCACTTCGCGGACGATCGGATCCGCGAGGGCGCGGGCGCGTTCGGCGCCGGCGCGCAGCAACGTATCCAGCTGCGTCGGGTCGGCCAGCCAGTGTGTGGTGTCCGCGGCGATCGGCGCCAGCGCTTCGATCGTCAGCCCGGCCAGGCGGTCCTTGAACGTGCCGAAGCCCGATCCGGCGAACTCGGTCAGCACTGAAGCGGGGTCGATGCCCGCCAGCGCCGCGTAGATCCCCACCAGGTTGCGCGCCTCCGGCCGCGCCGCCAGCTCCTCCGTCGTTGCGGGCAGCGGCAGCGGATCGGTTTTCGCGCGGCGGATTTTTTGCGCGATCGTGTCGGCGGAGTCGGTGAGGTTGATACGGCTCTGATCGGACGGATCCGATTTCGACATCTTCTTCGTGCCGTCGCGCAGGCTCATGACGCGCGCGGCGGGCCCGAGGATCAGCGGCTCGATACGCGGGAAGAATTCGACCTGGTAGTCGTGGTTGAACTTTTCGCCGATGTCGTTGGCCAGTTCCAGGTGCTGCCGCTGGTCGTCGCCGACCGGCACGCGGGTGGCGTGGTAGGCGTGGATGTCCGCCGCCATCAGGTTCGGATAGACGTAGAGCCCGGCCGACGCGGCCTCCCGGTCCTTTCCCGCCTTGTCCTTGAACTGGGTCATCCGGTTCAGCCAGCCGAGCCTGGCGACGCAGTTGAAGATCCAGGCCAGGCGGGCGTGGGCGGAGACCGCGGATTGCACGAACAGTACCGAGCGCACCGGATCTATGCCGCAGGCGAGCAAGGTGGCGGCCATTTCGCGGGTCTGGGTGCGCAGTGCGGCCGGCTCCTGCCACGACGTGATGGCGTGCATGTCGACGACGCAGAAGACGCAATCATGGTCGTTCTGCAGCGCCACCCAGTTGCGGATGGCGCCGAGATAATTGCCCAGCGTAGGGACGCCGGAGGGCTGGATGCCGGAGAAGACGCGTTGCATGGCGGCAGGCCATGCGGCCGATCCGCGGCGGCGGTCAAGCCATGCGCCCGGCGCCGGGCCGTGCATGCCGGGCGGCGCGATCGTGCGATTTCAGAAGCTTTCAGAACATAAACGCAAGGTTTCTGTTAGCGCCGGGGTGCGGCGACGGCCTTTTTCGCCGGCGTCGCGGTTTCATTCACCGCCCGACCCGCGGAAAGCGGGCGCGCCAACCACAGGTGCCATATGCGCAAATATCTAAGCTCGATCTATCTTGCCTCCACTCTGCCGGCCCTCATGCTGGTGGCCGCCAGCGGTCCCGCCGCGGCGCAGCCCGCTTCGCTCCCACCGCATCTGATGGCGACGGAAAATACGGATGCGATCGTGCGGGCTTACTGGACGCCGGAACGTCTGCGCGACGCCAAGCCCCTGGACATGAGGGTGAGAGGGCCGTTGCATCGCGGCCACGTAGGCTCGGTGCCGCCGGGCGCCCGGCAGATTTTCCAGGGCGGCCTGCCGACCGTCGACTACGATTCCTCGCTCGCGACGCAGCTCTGGGACGATAGCGACACGCAGCGCCAGGCCCATGTGCGCCCGCCCCTGGTTGGCACCGGTGGCCTGCCGTACACGACCAACCGGCTGCTGCCGCAGAACGACAAGGTGCTCTACAAGGTGTACCCGTACGCGACCTACGGCCATCTGTACTTCACTGAGCCGTCCGGCAACTTCCAGTGCACCGCCTCGATTATCCGCGCGAGCACGATCGCGACCGCCGGCCACTGCGTCAACGACGGCAGCACACACTACTACACCAACTGGATGTTCGTGCCGGCGCAGAACGGCAGCAAGGCGCCGTTCGGAACCTGGACCTGGTCCAATGCGATTACCACCAGCGCCTGGTACAGCGGCGGTGGCGGCGTGCCGAACGAGCAGGATGACGCGGTCATCATTCTCAATCAGCAGAAGGTCAAGAAGGTCCTGCACAAGATCGGCGACCTGACCGGCTACCTCGGCTACGAATACAATGCGCCGTTGCCGACCGCGATCACCCAGGTCGGATATCCGTGCAACCTGGATAGCTGCTCCGACCCGGTCGCGACCTATGCGCAGGATACGGCCGGCCCGACGAACAATTTCCAATGGGGCACGGCATCGTTCGGCGGCGCGAGCGGTGGGCCGGAAATCCAGGATTTCGGCCAGGCGCCCTCCGGCGTGCCGTCGGAAACGCTGGGTGGCAACATCGTGGTGTCCTCGACCAGCTACACGTACAGCGCGGCGACCGAAGTGGACGGCGGCTCGATCTTCTACGCGCCGGGCCAGAACAGCGAATACACGTTCGGCGACGACATCAACTTCGCCTGCGCCAACGCGGGCTGCTAGTTACGTCGAGGGGTCCAGGTGGCTTGCCCCCTGGGCCCCTGTGGGATGAAGGCCAAAAAGGCCAGGGCTCTGCCCTGGACCCGCTGGGGCCAGTAGGCCCCAGACCCCATTAATCTGTTCCGAGTCTGGCATCGGCTTCGAGCGCGCCGTTAAATCCAACGACTCGCTACACCGTACCGAAGACTCCCGCCGCGCAGCGCGTACGACGGCGGCGGCACGCCGTCGGGGGTCCAGGGGGCAGAGCCCCCTGGTCGGTTTGACGATCCGCTACCAAGCGCCGGGCAGCGCGTCGGGCTTGCCGAACAGCCAGCCTTGGCCGAGTTGCACGCCTAGCGCGGCCATGGTTTCCGCCTGGCGCTCGGTTTCGATCATCTCTGCGATGGCGCGCGCGCCGACGCAGCGCGCGAGTTCCACCATGGCGCCGACGAAGCCGCTGTCGCGCGTGGCGCCGTTTGCATTGCGCACGTAGGATCCGTCGATCTTGATGAAGGCTACCTTGAATTCCTTCAGGTAGCGGAACGCGGCGAAGCCCGCGCCGAAATCGTCGAGGCAGACCGAGACGCCGGCGGCATCCAGCCGGTTGACGGTGTCGACCGCGGCGGCGACGTCCTCGATATCCGCGGTTTCGGTCAGTTCCACCATCAGGCGGCCGCGCAGCCCGGGCTTGCGCTCCACCAGGTCGAGCAGGCGGGCGCGGAAGACGGCGCTTTGCATCGACAGGCCGCTTATGTTGACGGCGACGCGGGCACCGGCGCGCGGCAGGGTTTCCTCGACGCGCCGCAAAACCGCGACGTCCAGCATTTCCGCCATGCCCATGGCCTCGGCGAAGGCGACGAACTCCTGGGTGCTGTCGCCTTCGTGGCCCGCGATCGGGAACGGGCGCAGCAGCGCCTCGAAATGATGCACCGAACGGTCCTCCAGCAGCACGACGGGCTGGAACAGCATGCGGAAGCGGCCGCGTTCGATGGCCGCGCGAACGGTGCCGGCGCGTGCCTCGGTGCGATCGAGGAAGCTGCGCAATCCGTCATCGAGGCCGGCGCGGCGCACCGCTTCCGTGCCGCCGGCGCCGAAGGAGGCCAGCGTAAAGCGCATGACGCGCACCGCCGTCGATGCGCCGATGCCGGCCAGGGCCAGCGGCACCCGCACCCCCGCCACCGGACGGCCGGCGCCGGCCGCGCGCAGAATGCGGCCGATCCGCTCCTGCAATTCCGTCATATCGAGCGCACCGGCGCTCATGACGCCGAAGCGTCCCGATGCCATTTCCGCGGCCATGGCGCTGCCGCCGCCGGCCTCGCGCAGGGCCGACGCGATGTCCGCCTCCAGCCCCCGCCTCGTCGCGTCCGGCAGGCGCGCCCAGCCGCCGACTTCCACCAGACCAAGTTCGCAGGATTGCTCCGCCAGCAGGTTCGCCTCGACGCATTCGCGAAACAGCGGTCCACCGGCGAGCATCGAGGTTTCGGCCGGCGGGGCGGTCGGGGTGCGCGCCATGGTCAGCCAGGTGACGCCGGTGCGGTGCGGCAGGCGCAGGCCGGAGAGCGCGACTTTCATGCGTTCGGCGTTTGCCAGCCGCAGCACGATCGGTGCCAGGCGGAAGCGCGCTTCGAGCAGGCTGAGCGCGATTTCCAGACCCGCATGGTCCTCCGGCGCGATCAGGGAGCCGAATGTTTGGCCGACGAAATGCGAGGCGTCCTGCCCGAATTGCTCACGGAACGCGCCGGCGGCGAACACCACCCGGCGGTCCGGGCCGATTTCGGCCAACAGGTCAGCCGCGGCGAATGCGAAACCGACGAACCGGTCGCGCAGATCCGGTGCTGGTTGGGACGCTGGCTGCATCGGACCTTACCGGGGTGAAGGCCGCCACTCTCCGGCAGCGGCATTACCATGCCCTCAATGCGGCCTCGATCTACGCCGCCGGCAGCGCATCCTCGCCATCCAGCACGGCGGCCGTGCCGTGCACGACGGCGGCGATGCGCACCGCGGTCTGCACCTGCTCCTGTGTCAGGCCGCCGTGGCGCACGGCTGCCTCATGCGCCTGCAGGCACATTTCGCAACCGTTGATGGCGGAGACGGCCAGCGACCAGAGTTCGAAATCCGCCTTGTCGACGCCCGGGCGGCCAATCACGCTCATCCGCAGCTTTGCCGGCAGGTTGGGATATTCGCCGCCCACCATGTGGGTGAAACGATAATAGATGTTGTTCATGGCCATGACGGCAGCGGCGCTTCTGGCCGCGGCCAGCGCCTCGGGCGAGAGTTTCGTGCCGAATTCATCGGTGATCGCGCGAGTGACCTCGGCGTTGCGCGAAGCCAACGCGGAGGCAATGAACGTTCCGGCCAATTGTTGCGGTGTCAGCGTGGGGTCCGCGGCGAGCGTTCCCAGATTGAGCCTGATGTCTTTCGCATAGTCAGGAATTCGCGCCTTGAGGGCATCGATAGACATATTGAGAACCTTGATAAGTGGGTCTTGGGCCTAGCGCCCCGTCGCGCGCGACACGCCGGCGGCGTGACGCGGGCCAGGGGCGGAACCCCTGGCCCTTCGTTCTTCCACGCAGATCGCTTTTACGCAGCCGGACGCAGGAACTCGTCACCCTTGTTCCAGTTGCACGGGCAAAGCTCGTCGCTCTGCAGCGCGTCG
>JAATGE010000124.1 GCA_015654825.1 Rhodospirillales bacterium | reverse complement strand
GAGCCCTGGCCTTTGACAGGTCTAAATTTAAGGCCGTTGGTATTATAGAACCGAATCCCACAGTTGGCGCAGGATCACCGGATCGGTGATCTTGTCGTCGGAGGCGAGCAGGGCCGCCTTTGACAGGATCACCGACAGTGTCCGGTCGCCCGCGAAGGGCAGGTAAATTCGCCCGTCCTCCCAACCCTCGGCCGCAGCCGGGACAATACACAGGTGCCGCATCAACGGCATGATCGTCACCGCCGCCGAGCCGACGTGGATGCGGTAGCTTTGCAGATTGCCCCGCACAAGCAGCGCCCGGTCGTCGAACGAGCAGCGGTCGGCAATCGATAGTTTCGGAACGATCGCCTCCAGCATGGCACGGCGAATTTGCGCGGCTTCACGGAGTTCGGCGGTGCTCTCGCGTTCCCAATACTGCATCGCGACACGGCGCCACTGGTCAGGGTGCGCGGCGCCGCGGCCGCGGTCATACCAAAACGGGTCGCTGGCGATGGAGGCGACGGCGGTGAACAGGTCGCAGTGCCGCATCACCTCCGAGAAGACGACCGGCGGCACGTCGGCAACCGGCACCGCCTCGCTGCGCCGCGGGCCGTGGGCGCTGTCTTTTGTGGTCGCCCCGGGTGCGATGCGGCTGAAGGTCAGCCGGTCCGTGGTGACGTAGACGTAAGCGTTGCTTTCCAGCACTTCGGGACTGTCGGGATCGCCTGCGCCCTCCACCCAGTAATCGGCGACGATGCCGTGCGCGGGCACCACGAGGTGCGCCGGCTCGTTATTGCGCGCGTCGACCCACATCCGGTGCGTGACGGTCCAGCCTTGGAGCCGGGCCAGGCTCATGAACTGGTGCTGCTTGAGGATATGGCCGCCCCAGCGGTTGGAGTAGGTCGCGGTCACCAGCTCGGCGTCGCTCACCCGGTAGATCTCGCGCCAGGCTTGCGCGAAAGGCTGCACGACCTGCAGCGCGGCGATGCGCTCCCGCCAGGCCAGCACAGCCTCGGGTGCCGCGTCGATCGGATGCCAGAGCCGGATTTCCGCGCCCGCGTCATCGACCGGGGCGCCCGCGGCGTCGCGCAGCCTGCCCTCCGCCCACATCGCCGCCGCGCACCCATGCGGGCCGTCAACCCGCCAGATGAGAAGCCGGGCGAGCATCCCGAGCAGCGGGTGGTCGAGGTAGCGCTGCCGCCAGAGTTCCGCCGGCCAGCTGCGGTCTTCGATATACAGGCGCTGCAGGCGGATCATCTGGGTCGCCAGGTCCGCCTCGATCTCCTTTGCCAGGGCCTTTGCGGCCGCTAGCCCCGCCTTGTCCGCCTTCATAGCCGAAGTGGGTGCCTTGACCGGCTTGCCCGCCTCGGACCGCCATTCGAGGTCGACGTTCCGGCCGGAGACCGTCAGGGTCGCCGTGCCGCTGCCGGCGTCCAGCGTCACCCTGCCCGCCGCATCCAGTCCATGGCCCGGCACGCACAGCTCGTCCAACTCGCCACGGCTCATGCCGCAGGCGGCGGCGGCCTCATTCAGCGCGGCATCGATCCTGGTGCGGAATTTCGGATATTTTACGCGCGCCCATACGCGGCCCATCCAGGGCACGCCGGCGCCGTCCGGCATGTGGGACAGCGCCCAGAGACACGCATTGCCGAGTTTTTCGTCACGCATGCCTCCGTTCGACGCCGCCTGGTAGCAGTGGCGCAGCGCGAAATCGGCCAGCATCGGGCCGGTGGCGGCGGGGCCCCAGGCGCTCGACAGGTAGATCAGGCCACGCAGCAGCATCTTGTTAGGAGCCGGCACGGCGGACGCGCTGCGCTCCGCATCGATCAGCTTCTGCAACACCGTCAGGCGGTCTTCGGGCGCGATCGGCCCTGTCGCCGCGCCGGCCTGCGCCAGCCATTTCTGCGTCGGGGCGCTCTTGGTCTCCAGTATGGCGCAGACGCCACGGAGCGCTTCCGCCTGGTCCGGGTAGCGCCTGACGAGCGGTTCGGCGGCTTGGAGCTGGACCGCAATAACCGAGGCTGCATTCCTGAGCCTCTCGACCTTGACGCTTGTCGTCATGCCCAGCGCGCTGTCCTGAGCGGCTGCCAGCAGCGCTGCCAGGCGCCGGCCCGGTCCCATGCCGGCCTCCGACGGCTCCAATGCCCTTTGCCTGGCCGCCTGCATCTCGTCCTCACCGAGGCCGGCCAACCGGGCAACGAGGTCCCGGTGCGGCTCATCGTGCAGCCTTGGGTCCAGTGCTTCGGCGAAGTGCGCGGACAGGCGATCCGCTGCGTCATGCTTCCAAATGTCGAGCTGCGGCGGGACGAGTGCGGGAACAGGGGCGGCTGGCGGGGCCAATGTGGCGATGTCGCGGCGCCAGTCCGCCGGCATGCGCAGCTTCGGCTGTTCCGGCACCTTGATCAGCGCCTGGGCGGTCAATCCCCCCGGCACCGCACGCGCGATCTTCAGCGCCTGGTTGAGGAAGTGACGCGAGCGATATATTTCCAGATGTTCCATGCCAGGAATGAGGCTCGCCATGTCGGCGTCCGATACGGCGATGCGGCGCCCGAGGATCAAGGCCGCCAGCCTGCGGAAAGGCCCCGCGACCCCGCCTGCCCCGCGCGGCTCGGCGGCATAGGCACCCTGATGCCTGGTCAGCCATTGCCAATTCCGATAGTCGCCGGGCGGCGCCGGTTCCAGGCGGTGCAACGCGACCAGAGCGTTGCCCAGCACCTCGGGCGTCTGGTCGAGCATGGAAGCCACCTCGGGCCTCGCCGCGAATTCCGAAGCCGTGCCTTCGCGGATCTTGCCGTCCAGCACATCATCGATGAATGCGCCCAACGCCGGTCCGACCTGCACCCTTAGGGCTGAGCGAGCCGCGTCCCTCCGGGCGAACTCGGCGTCGAGTGCCGCCAAGGTCGCACTTGCCGCCCTGGGCAGGCCGCGTGTTTCGACAATCCACTGCGCGAGCTGCGCGCGCTCGCCGGGTTCGTAGGTTTGCCGGTCCAATCGGTGGAGCAGCGCATCGAGCGCATCGGCAATCCGCTGGTCGCCTTGCAATGCCGGGTTCTTCAGGATGCGCCGGGCCCGGATGTGGACGAAGGTTCTACCGGTGTCATAATTCCCGCCCAACGCGCGAATGCCACCGGCGTTGGAAAGATCGAAAAGGTTGCCGGTGGCCCAGCAGGCGGCAACGGCCAGCTCGGGCAGGGTGGGCAAGCTCGGCACGCCTGCTATGGCGTAGCTATCATAGTGATGAACCGCCCTTTCCAGGGCGATTGTGAACGCCGTGGCAGTGGGCGGCGTGCTCCCCAGGCAAGCCAGCGCAAATGGCAGGCGCAGCATGGCATCGACGGCCAGCGAAACGCCGTCGTTGGGCTGCGTGACGGCACCGAGCGCGGCGGTGATGCGGCTGCGCTGGTCTTTGTCGGTCGGCTGCTTCAAGCCGATCAACTCCACGACGCTGGCGCACTCCCGCAACATGTCTCGCAGGGCCGGGCTCGCCGGCGCCATGAATTCGCGCCGCAAGGCATCCGCGTCGAACTCATCCGGCGCAAGGCCTGGATGCCAGGCGTCCAGCGTCTTGATGATTTTAGAGCGGCCAAAGAGGCGGCCCAGCATTTGGGGTCAGCCTCCCCGCAAAGGGGTAAGGTGCAGGAACGTGACCTCGGTCGCGTCCGCCAGCGGCACAACCTCGTCCAGCGCGGTCACCTGGCGGTCGTTCACCAGGACGAAAAAGCGGTTGCGTTCGAAACCCGCCAGGGCGACGCCGACCATCGCCTCGATGTCGGGTTGCCTGGAGCGCGCTCGGCTGCCGCGCGGCCGAGCGCCTGCCCCAGGTATCACCAGCCACGTCGCCGTACCCCGCTCGGCCGCCTGCTCCCGAAATCTCTCCAGCTCGAGCTCCAGCCGGGCGCGGATCAGTTCGCGCACGGTGACCGTCGGCATCGCTACCGTCACCGTGCCCCGCGGTTGCTTAAGCTGGCCAGGCACTTCGTCAACAAGGCTGACCCGCATGTGAAGCTACCGCGTCGTAATTGGCCGCATCAAATATCACTGTTTCGTGAGTTGAAACAGCGCTGGTTTCCTTGGGACACCGCATCGGACGCTCGGTGTAAGATGTTTATCTGGGCTAGCGGGTGACGATATTGGGCGTTCTGTCGGGCTGCCCCTCGCCTTGCCGGAAACCGTGGCCCGGGCCGCGCTGCCCCCGCCTCCGCTAGCCTGCGATTGCCGGCGGCGATGGGGGTTTAACCGAACGTTCGGCTGGAGCATTATCAGCGTGACTGGAATCGCGCGTGGGCCTGAGCGCGCTCAGCTGATAAAAATGCTCGCCAAAACAAATAGCTAGAGCGGCATGACGAAAGCTGGAGTGTTTCCAGTCAGGCTGGGGCCGCTCTAGATTGCTTATGCACCGACTTCTTTGCGCGCGCCCGATGACTTCGGTGCGTACCCTCTGGCGGTCTCGGAGGGGGTACGAGCGGGTGCCCTGGCTGAGGGGAGATTTCGCCGCGGAGGCGCGGCTTCCCGGGGGGCTACCCGCTAACCCGCGGGAGTAGCGTGGGAACGCCCGGGCGGGCAGGCCGAGCCGCCGCGTCTGACGTCTCAACCTTGCTGTATTTAACACGCAAGAACTTGGTCGGAGCGGCGGGATTCGAACCCACGACCCCCAGTCCCCCAGACT
>JAATGE010000648.1 GCA_015654825.1 Rhodospirillales bacterium | reverse complement strand
TTTGGAAACCGCCACCGCCCGCTCCAACTGACGTCGGCGAACAAGGAACAATTAACAAAAGTTTTTGCTTCTTTTTTCATAAAGAAGCACTTTTTCTTGTTCTTTTTTGAAAAAAAGAACCAAAAAACTTTGGTTAATTTGCCGTTCGTTTCGGGTCGAAGCGTCCGACTCGAATTTCATACCAAGAAAATTCCAACTGCGATTCCCCTCGAAGGCTGGCGCCTCGCCGCGGCCGTCGGACGCGGCGCGTTTTTCAAGCAGGCCCCGGTGCTCCCCGGGGCAGACTGCTGGCGTCCCGGCCGAATAGCGGTTCGATTACGATTTCAATACGAAACCGCGTCGGTGCGCTGCATGGCCAGGTTCGCGGCGGCCCAGCCCTCGATGCCGGGCGGATACCAGGCAACATGGCGATAACCCGCCTGAACCAGGCGTTTCGCGGCATTCCAGCTGCCCCAGCAATCAGGATGGCAATAGATGACGACAAAACGGCCAGGATCGTTACCGGTCAGCCGGCCCACCGCGGCGACGTAGGCTTGCGCGCGGTCCGGCTGCAGCACCGCGCGGCCGGCGCCCGGCAGCCACGCGCTCCCCGGCAGATCCTGGTGCGCGGCGGGCAGCCAGATCATGCCTGGCGCCATGTCCGGCGGCCGCTTGGGCGCGAAGCTGACGTCGATCGGCAGCGCGTGGTGGAGGGCGATGAACTCCTGGGCGGCCCGCGCCGTGGGCAACACCGCGGCGCCGGCAAGCGTTGCCGGCACCGCGCTGTTCATTGGGCCGGACCAGAGGCCCGCGGGCTCCCTGGGTGCGGCCGCCGTGAGCAGCAGTACTGCGAGTGCGGCGAGGCGGCGTCGCCTAGGTGCCATGCGGATTGATCGGAAAATCCTGATGCCAGGTCGAATGGGCGGTGTCCGCCGCATCGACCGATAGGGTACCCGTGCCGTCCGATTTGAAGCCGAAACCGATCGCCGGGTCGCTGGCCTGCGAAATGTCGGAATCCATATGAAAGACGCGCTGGCCGTTATAGGCGACGTCGATGCGGTTGATGTAGCGGGCCGGTGTGTAGAGCCGGGTCGCCTGGTCCATTTGCATGCCGTTGAAATTCGGATGGCGGATCAGCAGTTCGGCGTGGGCCGGGCCGGCTTGATTGCTGAGTCGCAACTTCATTTTACCGGCCGCCTTCAATGCGAGTTCCGGCGTTTCGGCGCCGGGCGCCGAACAGCCGCCGGCTGCCTTGATGAAGCGGGTTGCGGAAACCAGTTTTCCATCCTCCGTTTCGACGACGGCATGCAAGTTGGTATACTGGTCGACGCGGATGCGCATGGTCAGCGTGCCGGGGTCCGCCGCGGGGCCGAATACGATGTGCGCGGCGACCGGGGAGGGATTTTCGTCCACCACCAGGTAGAGCGCCTTGATCCGGTGGCTTTCCGCGAGCGTGACCGTGATCGGCACCAGGGCCGCATCCAGGGCACGTGTTGGCGCATCGATGCTGACCCAGCCGGCGGTCTCGGTGGGCTGGCGGCCGTCAAAAATGTATTTGGCCAGATCGTGCCAGCGGTCGGCGCGCGCGGCTTCGTCCTCCGCGGCGCGGACCGGCGTGGCGGCGACGGCTGCGGCAAGGAACGCCGCTAGGGTGACGATGCGCATGGGATGGATCCAGTTCTGGCGGCGCAATCCTACTCCCATTCGAGCTCCTTGTAAGCCTCGATGACATTGCGCGGATTGTAGTCGTCGAACAGTTTCCAGCGCGGGCGTTCGGATTGCGCGACGGTTGCGCTTGCGGCGTTGATGTCGCGGCCCGCCTCGAGCGCGGCGCGGGTCTGGTCGCGTAGCGTGACGAGGTAGCGGGTCAGGTCGGCGACAGCGGTCCGAAAGTCGACGCTGAGCGGGCCGTGGCCGGGGATGGCGCGGGCCGGGTTCAGCGCCACCAGGGCCGGAAGTTGGACGATCCAGCCGGGTAGACTGCCGTCGAGCGAGGGGATGCGGCCGACGAACAGCAGGTCGGCGGGCAGCAGCGTGCCGGTCGCGTGGTCGAACAGCGAAACATCGGTGCTGGTGTGGGCTGGGGCGTGCGCACTGAGTGTCAGGCGGCGGCGGCCCAGGTTCAGCTCGAGCTGGTCGGCGACCGGCAGCGTTGGCTGCACGATCGGGCCCGCCTTGCCCGGACCGAGGATCGTATCGAGATGCGATTGATAGAACGCGCCGCGCGCGGCGAGCGATTGCCTGAGATTGCGGTGCCCGACAAAGATCGGCTGGTCCGCAAGGAAAGCGCCGGCGCCGAAAATATGGTCCGGATGGATGTGGCTAAGCAGCACGTAGCGTATCGGTCTTGGGGTCGCGGCGCGGATGGCGGCGCGCACCGAAAAACCATCGGCGAGGCTGCCGCCGGGGTCAGTGACCAGGACGGCATCGTCGCCAACGATAAAGCCGATATTGGCAATGGCGTCCTGGTTGGTTTCGCTCGCGTCCTCATCACGTCCGCGCCGGATGTGGATACCTGGCGCAACTTCCTGGAAGGAAGCGGGAGCGTCGGCGCGCAGGCGGGTGGGGACGCAACAAAGGCAGAAGCCGTAGGCCAGCGTCTGGCGGCGGGTAGGGCAGGCGCTGAATTTGGGCATGGGGACATTCTGCAACGGGTTAGGCGGTGAGGAAGGGGGATGGCTGAATTGATGCATTGGGAATGGCATCAAGTAATGCTGGATTTGATGTCTTCGCGGAGGTTTGGCGATGCGAACCACGATTGTGCTGGACGACAAGTTAATGGAGGCGGCGCGGGATCACACCGGCGTCGAGGAGAAATCCACGTTAGTCCGGCTGACCCTGAAGCGGCTGGTAGAAAGCGAGGCTGCGCGGCGGTTGGCCCTGCTTGGCGGCAGGGAGCCGGATATCGCCATGCCCCCGCGACGCCGGTTCGGCACTGGATGATCCCGGTCGATACCCCGATCTGCATCGATTATCTGCGTTTAGGTGATGAGGTCATGGCATTGCTTCTGACCCAGGGTCGCGTGCTGATGCATCCTTTCGTCAAGGGCGAGATTTCGCTTGGAAATCTGGCTGCGCGCGGTCGGGTAATGCGGCAGCTGGACCAGTTGCCGCGGGCGGTCCGTGCGCGGGACGCAGACGTGGAGCGGCTGATCGGGACCGAAAATCTGTACGCCTCGGGCATCGGTTATGTCGATGCGCATTTATTGGCGGCAGTGCGGCTGACGACCGGTGCGCTTCTGTGGACGCGCGATAAACGTCTCGCCGCAGGGGCCGAACGGCTGTCGGTGGCGGCACGGGCGGTGCACTGAGCGGTGAATGGCGGGCAAAAACCGGGAACGCGCCCCAACGCGGCCAGGACAGCGCCTTCACCTGCTCAACGCTTCCAGCTTGCCGACATCAACACTTGCGACCGCCGCGTGCAGATCGTCCATCGAAACGGATGAGCCCTCGGCATGAACCATGAAGCGGCTGGCGACAATGATCGCGTAGCTGCCGTGTTTCGCCTGGCGGTCATATTCCTCGGCGACGGTACGACCATCCTCCTGTGAGACGCGGCTATACGACGTCGGCGTTTCCTTGTCGCCGCTGATGCCAAGGGCGCCGGAAAAACCGGCCAGCGCACCGGCGGCGCCAAGGTCGGCGACGGTGAGCGTCAGCCGGTGGCCGCTGTTGCCGTAGGTCGCCTCGGCCGAGCTACCGGCGAACCCGGCGATCTGGCCGCCGGTGCTGGAGATCTCGCCGCGATCCAGGCCGCCGGCGATGGACTCCGGCAGCAGAGCCTTCAATGTCGCGGTGGGGACGCTGGGGGCCGGTGTGCCGGATTGGGCGCGCTGGGCTGAGTCCGCGAACGCCCGTGCGGCCTGCTGCAGCTTGCCGAGTTGGAACTCGCCGCCGGTCGGGGTGGTAATGGAGCCGGCGCCGGTCTCGTCGGCGAGACGGCCCATGCCGGCGCCGGTGCCGATCAGCGCCGCCGACAGGGTGGTAACGCAGATGGCGACGACGACTGCCGCGACGACGACGACAACCGTGTAGGTCAGCGATTTATCGGGCGGCGATTTCATCACAAGCGGCAGGCCGCGATAGAACAGGTACAGGCTGTAGAGGCCAAGAAGCGCAAGAATGCCGAGGCCGGGGATCAGATCGAAGGCGCCGGCGAGCCAGCTGGCGGTGGAGGCGTAGGCGACCAGTTTCAGGGCCTGGACCTGGTTCTTCTGCCCCTGGAAGGTCGGCGCAAGGGTGTCGACAATGAGCGCCAGCACATAGGCGCCGGCCAGCGTGAAGGCGTAACGCACGACCGCGCCGGTCGCGGCATGCAACAAAGTCGGGTGGTAGTAGAAGCCGAACGCGCCATAGCCGAACAGCACGCCATGCAGGAATTCGGCGATCGGCGGAATCGCCGCCAGGATCATGATGTAGTTGCGGTAGAGCGAATTGACCGAGGCGGGCTCCGCGTCAATGACCTGCCACTCGCTGTCGGGCGTGAGCAGAATGGCCTTGGCGCGGGCTACGATGTTGGGCGGCTGGCCGGTCGGGGTGAGC
>JAATGE010000452.1 GCA_015654825.1 Rhodospirillales bacterium | reverse complement strand
TGGCTGCCCGCGCAGGTGCCCTCAAGGCCGCTGCGCGCCGCTGCGCGGTGGCCCCGCAAAGCGGCGGGGCCAGCCTTGACCGCACCTGCGCGCGCAGCCCCTGGTGCTTATGGCCGGGACGAAGAAACGGCGCTCCAACCCAACCAAGAAACTGGTGGCGCCGCACCGCTTGCCGCGCCTACCGCAGCCGAAACGGTTGGTCCACGGGCGCGATTGCACAGGCGTATCTGGGACAGCCCCAAAACTTTTAATAATTTTCAGACCCCTCACGTCACCGCGTAGCGTGCCGCGATCAGCAGCTTCCGCCAGCCGGGCACGCGCACCGCCTCCGCCGGCCGCGACCAGCCACGACGCTCCAGCGCGCCCAGCACCGCGGCATAGGTTGCCGCCATGATCCGGGCGGGCCGCATTGCCGCCGGCGCGCACCGCTTCATGGCGGCCCTGGCGGCGGCAAAATGCGCGTGCGCCTCGCCCGCCACCCGTTCGCAGACAGCGGGTAGGCTGGCGCTCGCCAGGGCCGCTTGTGGCGCAAGCAGTACACCGGCCTCGAGCAGGTATTCCCGCGGCAGATAAAGGCGCCCCCGGGCGGCGTCCTCCGCGAGGTCGCGGAGAATATTGGTCAACTGCAAGGCGCGCCCCAGATGGTAGGCGACCTCGTCGGCCGCCGGGCTCGCATCGCCGAAGGCGCGCACCGCCAGGCGCCCGACCGCGGAGGCTACGCGGTCGCAATAAAGATCGAGCTCGATCCAGTAAGGCGCGACCACGACGGTTTCGGCATCGCTCTGCATGCCGTCGATGACCGCCAGGAAATCCGCCTCGCGCAGGGCAAAGAGCCGGATCGCTGGCAGCAGCACGCGGGTCACGGGATTGTCGGCCTCGCGCCGCGCGAGGGCCGCGATGCGGTCCCGCCACGCGGCCAGCAACGCCTGTTTTTCGGCCAGCGGCGCGGGCTCGTCGGCGATATCGTCGACCAGGCGGCAGAATGCATAGATCGCGTACAGCGCCGCGCGCCGGTCAGGCGGCAGGATGCGCATGCCGCGATAGAACGAGGTGCCTGCCGCACGAACGATCCGCTCGACCTCCGCGAGGTCGCCAGGAGCGGCGCCGAGTGGTGTTGTCACGGCAGGTAGCGCAGCGCCGAGATCATGCTGAAGGCAGCGTCCGTGCGGCTCAACGATACACGGCTGGCAACCGGGTCCTGGCGGCCCAGCCGCCCCGTCAGCCGACGCGCCAGTCCGGTGATGACCGCGCATTCCAGCCGCAGGCGGCGGTCGCGCACCACGCCGGCCAGCGGGAACGCGGCGCGGTTCAGCTCCGCGCATTTATCCAGCAGTGTAGAAAAAACCTGGCGCAGGGCAGGGGTTTCGGCCGGGCGCAGCACGTCGGCGGGGATCGCGCCGGCGGCTGCCAGCAGGTCTCCCGGCAGATAGCAGCGGTCGAGTTCCAGAAAATCGCGGGAGCAATCCTGCACATGGTTCAGTACCTGCAGGCTGGCGCACAGCGCATCGGAATGCGGAAACGTATCGCGCGACTCGCCGTGCAGATCGAGCACGTAACGGCCAACCGGCATGGCGCTATAGCGGCAATAGTCGATCAGTTCCGGCCAGCTGGCGTAGCGGTTCTTGCTGGTATCCTGGCGGAACGCATGCAGCAGGTCGCGTGCGTGGTCCGGCGTGACACCGGTGGCGGCGAGGCTCGCGCGCAGCGAAGCGGCGGTGGGACTGCCGGCGGTACGGCGGCCAAGCAGCACATCCTCCATCGTGCCGAGGCGCGCGATGCGCTCGGCCGGGGGCAGGCGCGGGTTGTCGGCGATGTCGTCGGCGTTGCGGGCGAAATTATAGAAGGCGTGAATGTGCGGCCGCAGCCGGCGGTCGATCAGCCAGGATCCAACGGGAAAATTCTCGGCATCGCGGTCCTTGCCGGACCAGGTTTCCACGCTTTGCGCGGCATTGCGCGCGGCCGGCGTGCCCTGGCCGTCGGCGGCAGCCTGTTCGTTCAGCCGTATTGCCGCTGCTTCCACACCACACCTCGACCGCTGATGTGGTCGACTGCCGAGCCGACCGACGCGGCTGTGTAGAACAGCGCGGCGAGGGGCAGGAAGGGCGCCCAGGCCACACTGAGGCAGAAGCGCCGCAATGTCGGCGAAAAGGTCACGCTCGATGCTACCCAGGCGAGCAGTCCGGCAACACGCGCCGGCCCGCCCGCGAGCACCGCGGCAAGCGGTGGCACCAGGAACACCAGCGTCATACCGGCCACGGTGCCCGCCAGAACCCAGGGCGAGAATTTGAGCTGCACGTACGCGGTGCGCGCCACCATGCGCCATACATCCGCCGCGTGCGGGTAAGGGCGGATACTGGTGGCGAGGTGGCTGTGGCCCAGCCAGATTTTTCCGTCGCGCTTCACCAGGGTGGCGAGGGCGACGTCGTCGATCAGCGCGCCGCGTATCGCCTCAAGGCCGCCGACCCGCTCGAGCGCCTCCGCGCGGATCAGCACGGTACCGCCGGCCGCGGCCGCGGTGCGGCTGCCCGGATCGTTCACCAGGTCGAACGGATAGAGCAGCGTGAAGAAGTAGACGAAGGCCGGCACCAGCGCGCGCTCGGCCAGGCTTTCGCAGTTCAGCGCTACCATCTCGCTGACCAGATCGAGTTTTTCCGCTTCCAGCTTGGCGACCAGGGTCGCGAGATGTTCGGGCCGGTGCTCGATGTCTGCATCGGAAAACAAAAGGATCAGCGAGTCGGCCTGCTGCACGCCCTGCTGCAAAGCCCATAGCTTGCCGCTCCAACCCTGGGCGCGCTCGGCGCCGTCGACGATCGTCAGGCGTGGATCGACGATGGCACGGGCGATTTCGCCGGTGCCGTCACGGGAGCGGTCGTCGACGAGGATCACCCGCAAATCCCCCGGGTAGTCCTGCGCCAGCACGGAGCGCAGCGCGCGCCCAATCGAATGCGCCTCGTCGCGCGCAGGGATGATGATGGTGACCGGCGGCGCGACCAGCGGGCGGGCGGGCGCCAGGCTGGGGCCGGATTGCCAGAAATTGCCGTGGCCAAACAGCAGGTACACCCAGATCGCGAGGGAGAGGGCGGCGAGGATCAGCATGCGTCTGGGGTAGCAGGGTTAGTCGGCGGCGCGAAGGCGTGCGACGCCGACTGGTGAAAACCGCCACCGCCCGCTCCAACTGGCGTCGGCGAACAAGGAACAATTAACAAAAGTTTTTGCTTCTTTTTTCAAAAAGAAGCACTTTTTCTTGTTCTTTTTTGAAAAAAGAACCAAAAACTTTTGTTAATTGGGCTTTCGTTTCGGGCCGAAGCGCCCGACTCGAATTTCATGCCAGGAAAATTCCAAATACGATTCCGCTCCGCCCACTGGAGGGGCCCGCCTGACTGGAAACACCCCAGCTTTCTCATGCCGCTCCAGCTATTTGTTTTGACGAGCATTTTTATCAGGTGGGCGCGCTCAGCCCCCGGACGAGTCCAGGCTAATAATGCTCTAAGCGGCCTTGCGTGCCAGCCTGAACCAGGCGACCGCGTCCTCGATTGCCTGGATAGCGGGCCGCGGCGCATAGCCGAGCTCGCGGCGGGCCTTGTCGCTCGAAAAGAACATTTTCTTGCGCGCCATCGCGAGCGTTTCGCGCGTCACGACCGGTTCGATACCAAACCTGGCCAGCAACTCACAGGCCAGCGCCAGCGGCACCAGTGGCGCGATCGGCAGCTCGATCCGCGGCGGTCGGCGACCGGCCGCCGCCGCGGTCATGGCAAAAACCTCCCGCAACGAAAAATCCTCGCCGCCCAAAATGTATTTTTCACCGATGCGGCCATGCTCCAGCGCCAGCACATGGCCCTCCGCCACATCGTCCACGTGCACGATATTCAGCCCGGTATCGACGTAGGCCGGCATCTTTCCGGCCGCGGCGTCACGAATCATCTTTCCCGTCGGCGTCGGCTTGATGTCGCGGGGCCCCACCGGCGTGGACGGATTGACGATCACCGCCGGCACCGCATGATCACGCACCAGCGCAAGCACCGCCTGCTCGGCGCGGTATTTGCTCTGCTTGTAGATGCCGGCGATGTTTTCCGGGTGCACCGGGGTGGTTTCGTCGGCCGGCGTGCCATCGGCGTGCAAGCCCAGTGCCGCGACGCTGCTGCAATAAACGATGCGCTCGACGCCGGCGGACTGCGCGGCCCGCAGCAGGGACGTGGTGCCCTCCACATTGGCGCGCAGCATCGCCTCGGGCTCCGGCACCCACAGCCGGTAATCCGCGGCCACATGAAAAACGTAGCGGCAACCCTGCACCGCGCTCGTCAACGAGGCGGGATCGGTCAGATCCCCTTCCACCACCGCGGCCTCCAGGCCGGCGACGTTGGCGCGATTGCCGCCCTTGCGCGCCAGCAGGCGAAGCCGGTGTCCGCGCGCCAGCAGAACGCGTGCGACTGCCGACCCGACAAAGCCGGTGGCGCCGGTCAGCAGGGTGAGCGGTGCGTCGGAGGATGCGCTGGCCATCGGCGTTCAGTACGCTGCGGTTTGCGCCGCCGCAAACAGGGCGGCGCCGGCAGATACATCGAGTTGATTTCCGAACCCAACCCGCCGGGCGCAACCTTCAAAAGCGGGTTGAGGCCGGCGCCGGGCGCGCGGCCTTACGCCGGCGGCGCAGGACGCCGACGATCGTTAGGCCGAATACCAGAACGGCGAGGCTAGCGGGCTCCGGCAGTAGCAGGTCGGGGGCCCCGGATGCGCCGACGGCCGCGTCTCGGCGGGGTGCGGCCGCCATGTTCGTATCGATCGGCCGCCCGCCGCTATATGCGGCGTCGGCAAAGTCCGGCATCGCGCTGCCTGCGTCGCTGGCGATACCCGGCGGGCCGTAACCGAGTATCTGAATGCGGCTTATGGCGAGCGGCGGACCGGGAGCTTTGCCCGCTTCATACTGGACTGGCGGTCCCAGGATTGGCACGGCTTTCGCGGGCAACGCCAGCGCCAACACGGCGGCGCACGCCCACACCGTGCTACGACATTGTTTTCCCGCCACCCTATTGATTAATCCCAATATCAAGACTGTTTGTATCAACAAAAAGTCAGGGCGGCAGCGTGCCGATTCTTCAGGGCGTAGTCAACGGAATTCAGCAGGAAGGCCAGGGCTCTGCCCTGGACCCGCTGGGGCCAGTAGGCCCCAGACCCCAATTAGCGCTGCGCGGCTTTTCATCGCCTCCCCGGCGAAGCCAGTACCCGATATGGATTTCTGGCTTTACCGTCCCCCAATGAACGGGGGCTCTGCCTCAGGCCCCGTCGTGCGCAGCACGCCTCCGGCGTGACGCCTCCAGGGCGGAGCCCTGGCCTTCCCTTTGCACCTACCGCCCTTGTGGCCCCAGGCAGCGTGCGCTAACTCCGCCGCTTCGCGCCGGCGGGCGTGGTGGAACCGGTAGACACGCCAGATTTAGGTTCTGGTGGCGCAAGCCGTGGGGGTTCAAGTCCCTCCGCCCGCACCAGCCGGTCATATCGTAACCGCTTCTTCGCACAGGATTTGCTTCCGCCATGCAGGTGACTGAAACGCTCTCCGAGGGACTCCGCCGCAGTTATGCGGTGTGTGTGCCGGCGTCCGACATCGAGAGCCGCGCCAAGGCGCGCCTGGCGGACCTGGGCAAAACGCTGCGTCTGCCTGGCTTCCGGCCTGGCAAAGTGCCGCCAAATCTGGTGCGCCAGCGCTACGGCAGCTCGGTCATGGCGGAAGTGCTGCAGGAAGCCGTGAATGGCGTGGCCGACCAGGTCATCGCCGAGCGGCAGTTGCGGCCGGCAGGACGGCCGCGCGTATCGCTCGATGGCGAGCCGCCGGTGACGGTAGGGGCGCCGGCCGACCTGAACATCAAGGTCGAAATGGAGCTGCTGCCCGAAATCGTATTGCCGGATCTGGCATCGATCCAACTGACGCGCCTGCGCGCGGAGCCGTCCGACGAGGTGGTCGCCGCGACGCTCGAGAACATCGTCACGCAGAACCGCGAGCTCGAGGATATCGAAGAGGTGCGGCCGGCGGTGGCGGGCGACGTGCT
This sequence comes from Rhodospirillales bacterium, assembly GCA_015654825.1. Taxonomy (GTDB): domain Bacteria; phylum Pseudomonadota; class Alphaproteobacteria; order Acetobacterales; family Acetobacteraceae; genus CAJCIS01. The sequence goes on along the minus strand of JAATGE010000452.1, from coordinate 477 downwards.
GGTCGTCGATTTCACGGGTTTCATCGACGGCGTGGCGTTCCAGGGCGGCGCCGCGACGGATGCACCGGTCGAAGTAGGCGGCGGCGGATTCATTCCCGGCTTCACGGAACAGCTCGAAGGACTGTCACCGGGCGAGCAGCGCACGATCGAGGTAACGTTCCCGGCCGTCTACCAGGCCCCGGAGCTGGCCGGGAAGGCGGCTTCGTTCGAGATTTCGGCCAAGAAGCTGCAGCGTTTTGTCCGGCCCGCGCTCGACGATGCGCTGGCGCAAAAGCTGGGGCTGGAGAGCTTCGAGAAGTTGCGCGAGGCCGTGGTCGGGCAGATGCAGAACGAGTACGACCAGCTGTCGCGCCTGCGGATCAAGCGCGATCTTCTGGATGCGCTGGCCAAGACGGCTGACTTCCCGTCACCCGAGAATCTGCTGGAAGCGGAATTTGCCGCCATCTGGCAGCGCGTCGACGCCGACCGCCGTGAGGG
>JAATGE010000280.1 GCA_015654825.1 Rhodospirillales bacterium | reverse complement strand
CAGGTCTGCGAGATTGGTACAGGAGACTCCCGCCGCGCAGCGCTAACGACGGCGGCGGCACGCCGTCGGGGGTCCAGGGGGCAGAGCCCCCTGGTCGGCGAAGCCACCAAAATTCAACTCATTGATTTCGCTCTATAATCCCTATCTTCGCGCTTATGGGGCAGAGCCCCTGGCCTTCCATTCTGGCCGATCGTCCCTTGACCGAACAAGCGTGCCACGGCGCCCTATTGCCGCCAGGGCAGCCCCGCCGCCTTCCACCCCGCCACCGAGCCGCGATGTCCCTCCGGGTCCTGCGGCCCCTCGAACCCGTCGGCGACGTTATACACCTCGGCAAACCCCTCGGCCCGCGCCGCCAGCGCCGCCGCCATGCTGCGCGCGCCGCTGCGGCACAGAAAAAAGATCTTCTGCCCCGCATCGAGCCCGGCATCGCGCAGCTCGTCCACGAATGCCGCGTTCACGTTGCCGCTCGGGAAATACTGCCAGCTCACCAGCACCACCTGCTTGCCCGCCGGCCGCAAATCCGGAATGCCGACATACTGCCACTCGGCATCGGTACGGCAATCGACCAGCTGTGCCGCCGGGTCCGCCGCCAGCGCCTCCCACGCCTGCCGCGCCGACACATTCTCCACCATTGCTCCCCCGCGCCTCAATGCTCGGGCCACACTGCGCCGACGCGGTCGGAAGGGCAATTCCTATCGCGGAAGGAGGAATTGAGGTATGCTGCTAGGCAAGCGCCAGCCGAACCCGGTCATAGCCGGCTTCCATCATGCGCTGCCACGCGCCCTTGCGTGATTCAGTCACCTGCGCGAGGCCGATCGATATCGCCAGCGACAATCCGCCGATCAACAGCGTCGTCCGCAGCGATCCCGTCGGCGGCCCAAGCCATGCCGCCACAAATGTCAGGATCGGCATGTGATAGAGATACAGTCCGAACGTCGTCGCGGCCGCCGCGCGGATCGGCCGCCCGCCACGCAGCAACCAGGCAAACCGTTGGCTTACAGAATTGAAACCCACCAGGTGCGCCGCAAGCGCAACGCCAATCAGGTTGTCCTGCACCACCCCGGCGACATCATGGTTGAAGCTGTCGGTAGTGCGGGCGTGCAGGCCAGGATACCCGGCCGCGGCCACGGCGCCGACCAGAACCGCCGTTGCAACGACGAACATCGGCCAGCGCAAATGGTCCGCCACCAGTTCCCGGCTTGACAGCCTGTGGGCGGCAACCCCGCACAGCCAGCAAGGCAGCAAGGCCACAATGCGCGGACCGGCCAGCAACATGATGGCCCCGATCCCCAGCCATCGATGCCTGCCGCGGCTGAATGTCGCTACGCCGAACAGCGCGTAATAGGCGACTTCGAAGCTCATCGACCAGTACGGAATATCGGAACCGGCGCGAACATGCGCGCTCCACGCTTCATTCAGGAACAGCGCGCTCGCCACCAGCCGCCACCCGAAATCGGCCAGAAGATCATCGCCCCAGGCGGGCGCCGCGGGAAACCAGGCGCGCCGCATGGCATCGACAACAGCCGTCAGCAGCAACGCCGGCAAGGCGACCGAATAGATCCGCCCGGCCCGCGCAACCATGTAACTGCGGCAACTGGTCTCTTTCGATGTCGTTACGAAACTGATTACGTATCCCGAAAGCACAAAGAACACGATCACGCTGGCCGACCCGAACGGCACAAACTGCCAGAACACGCCGCCGCTTATGTTGTGCTGGCCCACATGCCCGAGGAAAACCACCAGTGCCGCGCCGAACCGCAGCAAATCGAGGTACAGCGAGGTCTCGGGTTTCATCGGTCAACCGTTTCTCATGGGCGGCAGCCGCGCGGCCGCCCCCGGTTCCCACCAACCGCCCAGGCGCCGCGCGGCGACGTGCCGAGCGCGGCCCTAAAGCATTAACGGCCCGACTGGTATGGCCCGTGGGCCGCGCCCGCCAGGCTGCTAAACATGCGCGCGAAAACAACCGGCCAGCGCGGCGGCGGCCGGCGTATTTCCGGCCGCCTCAGGGCCCGCTCCCGCCGCCGGCGATATGCAGCCCCGCGGCCGCCCCACCCCACGCCGAGGCGACGGACTGGCGATTTCGCTTGCATAACCGACGCCGCAGTGCAATCTTAGGTTGTAGCGGGCAGATCCTTCCACCGGGCGCGCGCTCCGCGCCCCTCGGAGCCCCCCGGTCCGGGTCTGCCCGCCACCCTTACCCTTCAGGAATAAATCCGGCCGCCATCAAAGTCCCAGCCGCCATCCAAGTCCCAGGCGCCATCAAAGTCCCAGGCGCCATCCAAATCACTGCATGACGTAACGGATCGGCACGCGTTTCGGCCCGCACACGAAACTCGAATCCATGTTCGCCGGCTCGCCGTCCAGCTCCACCGACTGCAGCCGCGGCAGCAATTCCT
>JAATGE010000607.1 GCA_015654825.1 Rhodospirillales bacterium | reverse complement strand
TTTCGCCGCGGCGTAGTTGGCCTGGCCGGGATTGCCGGTGCTGCCGACGACGCTGGAAATCTGGATGATCCGCCCGGCCCGCCGGCGGACCATGCCTTTCAGCGCCGCGCGTGCCAGGCGGAACGGCGCCGACAGATCCACATCCAGCACCGCCTGCCAGTCGGCATCCTTCATCCGCAGGGCCAGCATGTCGCGGGTGAGGCCGGCATTGTTGACGAGGATCGCGAGCGGCCCGGCCGCCGCTTCGGCCGCGGCGACGAGGCCGTCGGCGGAAGCGGGGTCGCTGAGGTCCGCCGGGCAGACGTGGGCGCGTTCGGCGAGTTCGGCCGCCAGCGCCTCCAGCGCATCGCGCCGCGTGCCCGACAGGGCGACGACGGCGCCCTGGGCGTGCAGGGCGCGTGCGATGGCGGCGCCGATGCCGCCGGACGCGCCGGTTACCAGCGCGCTCTTGCCGTCCAGCCTGAACATCAGAGAACCTTCAGCAATGCCTCGATTTCGGCGGGGGTGCCGGCGTTCAGTGTCGTCGCGTCGGGCAGGATCCGCTTGACCAGGCCGCTGAGCACTTTTCCGGCGCCCAGTTCCACGAATGCGTCGACGCCCATGGTGGCGGCGGCAAGCATGCTCTCGCGCCAGCGGACGGTGCCGGTCCCCTGGCGCACCAGTTGCGCCTTGATCAGCGCCGGATCGGTTACCTTCGCGGCGGTGACGTTGGCGATCAGCGGCACCACGGGTGCCCGCATCGTGGCCCCGTCCAGGGCTTCCGCCATGCGGTCGGCGGCGGGGGCCATCAGCTCGCAGTGGAACGGGGCGGACACCGGCAGCACCATGGCCCGCTTCACGCCGCGCGACTTGGCGACCTCGACCGCGCGGTCGACCGCGGCCTTGTGGCCGCTGATGACGACCTGGCCGCCGCCATTGTCGTTGGCGACCTGAACGACCTGGTGGAGGTCGGGTTCGCCTTCCCGGCGCAGCACGGCGGCCTCGGCGCATATTTCGGACGCGGCCGCGACTTCGACGCCGAGCAGCGCCGCCATGGCGCCCTCGCCGGGCGGCACGGCCGCCTGCATGGCCTGGCCGCGCAGCCGCAGCAGGCCGGCGACGGTCGGAAGATCGAAGGCGTCGGCGGCCGCCAGGGCGCTGTATTCGCCGAGCGAGTGGCCGGCGACCACGGCGGCGCGCTCCGCGATGCGGATGCCGCCTTCGTGCGCCAGCACGCGAACCACGGCGAGGGACATGGCCATCAGCGCCGGCTGGGCGTTCTCCGTCAGCGTCAGCTGTTCTGCCGGCCCCTCGAACATCAGCTTGGACAGGCGCTGGCCCAGCGTGTCGTCCACTTCGCCGAACACTTCCCGCGCCGGTGCGAAGGACGCGGCCAGGTCTCGGCCCATGCCGACGCTCTGGCTGCCCTGGCCCGGGAAAATGAAGGCATAGACAGGCATGGGACAGGTTCTCGTAGGATCAGGCGCGGCGGTATCGCGCCGTCCGACGTACTGTCAAATGCGGGCCATCACCGGATTTCCCCCCGGAGAGGAGTTTCATGGCATTCCTGATCGATTCCCTTATCGGCAATCCGGTGGTGCGCCAGGACGAAAAGCGCCTGTCGATCCCCAAACGGCCGCTGCCGGTGCGTCCGCGCGACTTCTTCGAGCTGTTTGCCGCCATGGGTGCCAATGCGTCGCCCGAAGGTCTGGTCCGCGGCATGGATCTGAAAATGGCCGATCCGCGGGGTATCATGTTCGCGGTGCTCGAGCGCTGGCCGACCAGCGAAGAACTCGCCGCGATCGAAGTGCCGTACCGGGCCCCGCACCATATTCGCCTGCTGCTCCGCACGCCGGAATTCCGCACCCCGATCGTCCGCCGCCTGTTCGAAGCCTTCCCCGAGCGCATACGGCTGCTCCAGGTGCGCATGCCGCGCTGTGCCGGGGAACACGCGCTGGCGATGCTGGCCGAAAAACACCCGGTGCTGCCGCTCGATCTCGGCACGCGGCCGTTCCGTGAGGCCGCGGTCCTGGTGCCCCTGCTGGGGGCGCTGCTGAGCCGATTCGCGACCTCCCGAACCCTGGTCGTCGTGCAGCCGCACATCGCCGCGTTCCTGGAGCCGCCGGCGCACCGCGTAACGGGCGACGACCCGCTCCACTGGGACCTGGCGCAGCCGCCATGCCGCGCCATCGACCGCCTGTTCGCCGTCATCCGGCCGCCGGAGGACATTCTGCTCAGTCAGGCGAACGCGCTGCTGACGGCGCTCCGCGCGGCGGCCTCGGACGACGAACCGGCCGCCGTTACGGCGGAGCGGGAGCATTACGGGAAGCTGCCGGCGCCGGATCAGGCGGCACAATGGAAGGCGCTGGGGAAGCGGGTCCTGGCGCGGGTCGAGACCAGGAACCCGCTTTGTTCGGCGCTGGGGGACGGCACGGCGGAGGGCGCGCTGGCCGTGTGCGCGCGCTCGCCGCTCGAACTGGTCGGGCTGCACGGCTATGCGGAGTGGGCGCGCGGCGCGTTCGATTCCGCGCCGCCCGATCCGGTCAACGTTTCCGCGCGGATCCTGCTGCGCGAGGACCTGGGACCGGAGGATTTGGCGCACCTGGAGGCGCTGACATCGGAAGACCGCGTTCTCTACGATCGATACGCACGCAAAAGTGCCGCGGTCGGATTGGCCAATGTGAAGGCTTGCGAGATCTAGACGGCCTCGCAAGAAAGACCAGGGCTCTGCCCTGGACCCGCTGGGGCCAGTAGCCCCCAGTCCCCGTTTTATGGTTTTTGCGTCCGACATTTGCCTTGAGCAGATATATGGATTTTGGGAACGGTCCTGCGTTCGGAACGTCGGATGGTGGGACGGGGCTAGAGCATCTCGATATTGAAACGGAGTATTTGAGCATGATGTGGCAGCACGACCTCGCATACTTCCTTGGCGGCGCCTTCCTCGCCAACGCTGTGCCGCATTATGTCAGCGGCATGATGGGGCGACCGTTTCAGAGCCCGTTTGCCAAGCCGTCCGGCAAAGGACTGTCGTCCTCGACAGTGAACGTGCTGTGGGGGTTCGCAAACCTTGTGGCCGCATATTGCCTTGTTTTGCGCGTTGGCCGGTTCGATCTGCGCGCCGCGGATCAGATCGCCAGCCTCGGGTTAGGCCTCCTGCTCATGGGCCTGATGGCCGCACGGACCTTCGGGCGGTTCCACGGCGGAAATACCCCAGTCGGGAACGATGGGTAAGCTAAGCGCACCAGTAGGCGTAGGGCGTGCTCTAGCACGCCACCGCAAGCAACCCACGCTCCCGCTGTTCAACTGGCCTGTGTTGACGGCCCAACACCTATGCCACAACGATGCGCGGTTGACGCACCGTTTCATATCGATGCCTGGGTCGTACTGCCGGACCCTAT
>JAATGE010000628.1 GCA_015654825.1 Rhodospirillales bacterium | reverse complement strand
CTCTGCCCTGGACCCGTCACGCCGGAGGCGTGCTACGCACGAGGGGGCCAGTAGGTCCCAGACCCCATTCATTGGAGGGAAAACGGCGAATCCTGCAATCCTAACCAGCCATGCCCCTCGCTGACGTTCGATTAATCTGTGTTAATCACCTAAATCTGTGTAAATCTGTGCCTTGAACTATTTCCCACCCACAACGAGCAACATAACAAATATCCCCGGACGCGAAACGACTAAAAACCCCGGATCTGGGGCCCCGTCACATGCAGCACACCTTCGGCGCGACGCGTAAGCCGCACCGCCTGGCCTCCTCCCCACCCCCCACGGACCACCCCTGCCGAACCAACCGCCCCTCTCGGCCCGCCTCGAGGCCATCCCGCTCGCCGCGACAATGGCCGCCGCGGCGCGGGCGCGTGCGCTCCGCGCTCAAGGCATCGATGTCATTTCCCTGACCCTCGGCGAACCCGCTTTTCCGACACCGCCGCACGTCATCGAAGCGGCCCACCAGGCAGCGCTGCACGGCGAGACGAAATACCCCCCGGTCAACGGTACGCCGGCGCTGATCCAGGCGGTCCGCGCAAAATTCCAGCGCGACAGCCAGCTCGATTACTCTGCTGACGAAATCATCGTCGGCCACGGGGCCCGGCAGATCATCTATGATGCACTGACTGCGTCGCTCGAACCGGGGTGCGAGGTCATCGTCCCGGCACCGTATTGGAACGCCTATCCGCTGATCGCACGCATGGCCGGCGCGGAACCGGTTTTCCTCCCCTGCTCCGCCGCCGACGGGTATCTGCCGCGACCCGAGACAATCAACGCCGCAATCACGCCACGCACGCGCTGGCTCATGCTGAATTTCCCGAACAACCCGACCGGCGCGGTGTGTTCCGCGGCGCGGCTCGCCGACATTGCCACGGTCATGCGCGCGCACCCGCAGGTGTGGATCATGTGCGATGACATCTATGAACATCTGATCCATGACGGCTCGGCGCACGCCACGATGGCGGCCGTAGCGCCCGACCTCGCATCGCGCGTGCTGACCGTCAGCGGCGTTTCGAAGACTTACGCAATGACCGGCTGGCGCGTTGGTTTCGCCGGCGGCCCGGCGCGGCTGATCCGGGCGATGAGCCGCGTGCAGGGCCAGTCCACCGGCGGCGTGTCCCCGGTAGCGCAGGCGGCAGCCGTCGCGGCGCTTGAGGGGCCGCAGGATCTAGTGGCGCGGATGCGCACGACCTACGCCGCGCGAGGCCAAATGGTCGCGGCCGCGCTCGCCGCCATCCCGGGCGTGCGGTGCGCCGCGCCACGCGCCGCGTTTTACGTGTTTCCCGATATCTCCGGCGTGCTCGGCCGCACGGCACCCTCCGGCAAGGTGCTCGCCACCGACGCGGAGCTGGCCGACGCGCTGCTGGCGGATGCGCACGTCGGCTGCGTGCACGGCGCCGCGTTCGGCGCCCCCGGCCATCTCCGCATCAGCACCGCCGCCGACGACGAACCGTTGCGCGAGGCGTGCCGACGCATAGCGACGTTCTGCGCTTCCCTGCACTAGTCAACAAAAAGGCCGGGGCTCTGCCCCATAAGCGCTAGGACAAGGATTATCGAACGAGATCAATTAGTTGAATTCTTATGGCTTCGCCGACCAAGGGGCTCCGCCCCCTGGACCCCCGTCGGCGTGCCGCCGATGTCGTTAGCGCTGCGCGGCGGGAATCTTCTGTACCGCTCTCGCGAACCCGTGGGTCTGGCCAATCGGCTCTCAGCCGATGCCAGCCTCGGGACAGATAAGACGGGGTCTGGGGCCTACTGGCCCCGGCGGGGTCCAGGGGCAGAGCCCCTGGCCTTCTTTCGCTTCCTTAACTTCCTTACGTTGCATGGGGCAGAGCCCTGGCCTTTCCCACCCATCACCGCAAGAATTCGGAAAGACTTGCGCGCTACGGTCCCGCCGCCATCGTCGGCACGACGGGATGCTCCATGGATCATGACGCGGCCCTGCCATTTGTGCGCGCACTGCGCCCTGCTGCTTCCGCGTCGCCCGCCATTCGCCGCAAACCGGCGCCGGAGCTCGATCCCCTGCTGCGCGCCGCGCTGGATTGCGCCCGCACCGGCCTGATCGTGCTCGACCGTGACAAGCGCGTGCGGCTGCTCAGCCGTCCCGCCGCCGATCTCCTCGGCGTACACCCGGAACAGCGCAGCGCGGCGCTGCCAATCATGCACCTGCTGGCGCAGAGCCCGTGGCTCGACCAGGCCTCGCTGCAAACCCTCGCGACTGCGTTCAACGGCGCCGAATCGCACGAGCCGCGGGAAGTCCTGCTCTCGGTCCCAAGGCCGGACGGCGCGCGCGTGGTTTCCCTGGATTTGCGCCGCGCTGACAACGAGGGGTGGGTCGCCAGCGTCCACGACGTCACCCAGTCGCGCGAGACGCAGGACTGGCTGCTGGAACATGCCGCCACCGATCCGGTTACCGGCCTGTGGAACCGCCAGCATTTCATGCTGATGCTGCGCGACCGGCTGGAGGGTGGCGAGGCCGCCGGCACCGCGGTGCTGCTGCTGGATTTGCGAAGGTTTCAGCCGGTCAACGATACGCTCGGCACCGCCGCCGGCGACGCTGTGTTGCGCCTGGTCGGCACAAGGCTCGGCACCTATCTGCGCGACGGCGATCTGGTAGCCCGTTTTGCCTCCGACGAATTCGCCATCATGGTCACCGACATCGCCGACCGCGGCGCGGTCGCCAGGTTGAGCGACCGGCTGGTGGCGCTGATCAGCCGCCCGTTCCAGATCGAGGGCCAGACCATTTCGATCGGCGCGCATGTCGGCGCGGCCTGCGCGCCGGCGGACGGCGAACTGCCGGAGGTCCTGGTAGCCAATGCCGGCCTCGCGCTGGCCGCGGCGCGGGCGGAGGCGCGCGGCCAGATACGCCTGTTTGAGCCGAAGATGGACGCGCGGGCACGCGAACGCCGCGCCTTCGAAAGCGATTTGCGCCAGGCCCTGGCGCGCGGCGAGTTCGAGCTGCACTACCAGCCGCAGATCGCCGTCCGTAACCACTGCGTGTCCGGTTTCGAGGCCCTGCTCAGATGGCGCTCGCCGGAGCGCGGCCTGGTGCCGCCCGATACATTCATTTCAACCGCCGAGGATCTCGGCCTGATCAACGACATCGGCGCCTGGGTGTTGCGCGAGGCGTGCTGTGAAGCGGTCAACTGGCCGAAGGATATCAACATCGCGGTCAATGCCTCGCCGCTGCAGGTCGAAAGCGGTGATTTTACCGAAATCGTCGCCCAGGCGCTGCGCGTCAGCGGCCTGGCAGGCCATCGCCTGGAAATCGAAATCACCGAAAACCTGTTGCTGCGCGACAATGCCTCGGTAACCACGACCCTGCTCGCCTTGCGCGCCCTCGGCGTGCATCTGGTGCTGGACGATTTCGGCACCGGCTACGCATCGCTGAGCCAGCTCGCGCGGTTCCATTTCGATCGCATAAAAATCGACCGCAGCTTCATCAGCGCGCCCGATGCCGCCGCGGAACATGCCGCCATCGTGCGCGCCATCGCGGCACTCGGCATCAGCCTCGGCGTGCCCACCACGGCGGAGGGTGTGGAAAACGAAGCGCAGCTCGCCCTGGTCTGCGAAAACGGCTGCACCAGCGTGCAAGGCTATTACTTCAGCAAACCCGTGCCCGCCGCCGCCGTCGCCGCGTTACTAGAACGATTCCATCCGGACATGGCGGAGGCCGGATGCGTCTGACGCCCGGCGCGGGCCCAAACCGGTCGCCAGAGCAGGATAGCTTGAGGTTGATTGGTTTCGCCGACCAGGGGCTCTGCCCCCTGGACCCCCGACGGCGTGCCGCCGCCTGCGTTAGCGCTGCGCGGCGCGAGTTCCCTGCACGATCCAAACAGGCCCGCCGCAACGGCTCGGTGTCGATGTCAGATTGCGAACAACTAAAATGGGGTCTGGGGCCGACTGGCCCCAGCGGGTCCAGGGCAGAGCCCTGGCCTTTCCTTACGTCAACCTCAAGCTATCATGGATTAGCTACCCTCCCACCAGTTCAAGCCCCTACCCCACCTGCAACGCCGCCAGAAACCAGCCGCCGATCCACGTCATCGCGCCGCCGCCGAACACCGCCAACGACACCGCGCGCGAAGGCGCCCACGCACCGGCGAGCAGGCAGCCGACCACGTAGCATTCGGTAAAGGCACGGAAATACGCCGCCGGCTCGATCCACGGCCCGCCGGCGCTAAGCATCGACATCAGCGCCAGCACCGGCAGCCATCCCGCCGCGAGTGCCGCCGTGGCGCTGCTCCGCAGCGCGCCCCGCACCCTCGCCGCCGTCACGGCGCACCAGGTCAACAACCACGCGGCGCTTCCCAGCGCGTAGGCGCGCAGCGCCAGGTCCAGCCCATGGCGTGGCGAATAATGCCGCGCGCCGCTCGCGATATCGAACAGCATCGTGGCCGCGCCCAGCAGCGGCCAGTCCAGATTATGTACCGCGCCGACCGCCTGCGGCGACTGTCCCCACAGCATCTGCAGCACTTGCCGCCACGCCAGAAACGGCAACAGCGCCACGCCGCACATCAGCACGCGATAAACGTGAAGGCCCCGCGCACCGCTCCGCGCCGCCCGCCACAACTCCCAGCAAAGCACACCGACCAGCACGAGGATCGGTGTCTCGCGCGTCAAACTCGCCACCGCCCCGAGCACCGCATAGCCAATCAACGCATCGTCGACATAAGCGGCCAGTGCCGCCAGTACCAGGGCGGCCGAGGTCACTTCCGTCGTATCATGCGTAAGCGCAACGATAAACCCCGGCCAGAGCACGATGGCCAACGGCGTCACCGCCGGCAGCTTCAGCCGCCGCGTAAGCCGCACCGCCAGCGCGGCGATCGCGCCCAGGCCCAGCAAATTGACCAGCAGCATCGCCGCCGGCACCAGCGGCCCGCGCCCGAGTGCCACCGCCCATGACAGCAGCGGATAGAAAATCCGCTGCATGCGCCAGGGCGGGATATCAAGCCGGATACCTAGCGCGTCCTGTCGCAAGTCGAACGGTGCCAGCGCCAGGCGATAATAGAATTGCCCGTCATAACCGGCCGAGTGCGGCTTGACGATGATCGGCGACACCAATCTTGCGGCGTCCACGTACTGGTCGCCGGCGACGACAAACACCGAAACATCGAACCCGTGGCGCGCCAGGATCGGCAGCGCGAGCAGCGCATAGGTGGCAACGACGGCCAACGCGAACGCCAACGGCGCGCGCAGCCACCCGGCGGCGGCATCCCGCACCCGTGTCATCCCCGCTCGGTCAGGCATTGGCGGCATCCGCGCTTCGTGGCATCGGCGGCCTATGACACATCCCATGACGCGCCGCCCACCGCTGGGCGAACCCGCCCCCTCGACCGGCCTCGACCCCGCCGACTGGAGTGAAACCCGCGCCCTCGGCCACCGCATGCTGGACGATATGCTGGACTGGCTGCAGGGCGCCCGCGACCGTCCGGTCTGGGAGCAGATGCCCGCGGAAAAACGCGCCGAAATGCGCCTGAAGTTGCCCGAAACCGGCGTGCCGGTCGAAGAAATCTATCAGGACTTCCGCCGCCTGGTGCTGCCCTACGGCGCCGGCAACGAGCACCCGCGTTTTTTTGGCTGGGTCAATGGCGGCGGCACCGCGGCCGGCATTCTCGCCGAGCTCCTGGTCGCCGTGTTCAACCCCAATTGCGGCGGCCGCGACCACGCCGCGATCGAAGTGGAGCGCCAGGTGATCGCCTGGGCCGCCGAGGCGGTGGGCTTTCCGCGGGACGCCGGCGGCGTGCTGATGACCGGCAGCTCGATGGCCAACATGGTGGCCCTGCTGGTGGCCCGCCGCGCCACTCTCGGCGAGGCGGTCCGCGCCCGCGGCGTCGACGGCACCGGGCTCACCGCGTACTGCTCGGCGGCCGCGCATGGCTGCATTCCACGCGCCATGGATATGGCCGGCCTCGGCACCGACGCGTTGCGGCTCATTCCGCTCGGCGCCGACCACCGCATGGACATCGCGGTCCTGGCGGCCGCGATCGAAACCGACCGCGCGGCCGGAAAGCACCCGTTCCTCGTGGTCGGTACCGCCGGCACGGTGGATACCGGCGCGTTCGATGACCTTGCCGCGGCGGGCACCGCCGCGCGCGCCGCCGGCGCCTGGTTTCACGTCGACGGCGCATTCGGCGCGACCGCGGCATTCTCGGAAAAGTTCAGACCGCTGCTGCAAGGCATCGAATGCGCCGACAGCGTCGCGTTCGATTTTCACAAATGGGCGCAGGTGCCGTACGATGCCGGCTGCGTCCTGGTGCGCGACCGCGCCCACCAGTTGGATACGTTCGCGCAAAGCCTCGCCTATCTGGAAGGCACCGAACGTGGCATTGCCGGCAACGCCCCATGGCCGCGCGATCTCGGCCCCGACCTCTCGCGCGAGTTCGGGGGGTGGAAAATCTGGTTCACCCTCCGCGCCTATGGCGCTGCCGGAACCGGCCGGGTCGTGGTTATTGGTGTGGAGTTGCACGGGCCCTCCGCCGCCCGCG
>JAATGE010000410.1 GCA_015654825.1 Rhodospirillales bacterium | reverse complement strand
ATGTTAGCGCTTATGGGGCTCTGCCCCTGGACCCCGCTGGGGACAAGTCCCCAGACCCCATTTAATTGTTCCGAGATTGGCATTTACACCGAGCGAAGCGGTGACGCCTGGGAGCCGGCTCCGACCGAGCAGCAGGTTCCCGCCGCGCAGGCGGCGGCACGCCGTTACGCGACCCCTTCCCGCCCCATGGCTAGAAACTTGTCCCGCCGCTGTGCCTTCAGCACTTCCGGCCCCAGGCCCAGCAACGGACTCAACTGCGCCTCCATCGCATCGCCGACCGCGCGCACAGCCGCCGTCGGGTCGCGGTGCGCGCCACCCAGCGGCTCCGCCACCACCTCGTCGACCAGATGCAGCGCCTTCAAATCCGCCGCGGTCAGCTTCAGCGCCTCCGCCGCCTGCGCCGCCTGCGCCGCGTCACGCCACAGGATGCTCGCGCACCCTTCGGGCGAAATCACCGAATAGATCGCGTGCTCCAGCATCAGCACGCGGTTGCCGGTGGCCAGTGCGATCGCGCCGCCGGAGCCGCCCTCGCCGATGATCGTGGCCACGATCGGCACCGACGCCTCGAGGCACGCCTCGATCGATCGCGCAATTGCCTCCGCCTGGCCACGCGCCTCCGCGTCGATGCCTGGAAACGCCCCGGACGTGTCGACAAATGTCAGCAGCGGCAATCGGAACCGCCCGGCCAATTCCATGAGCCGGCGCGCCTTGCGGTAGCCCTCCGGCTTCGCGCTGCCGAAATTGTGTTTGACGCGGGTGTCGGTGTCGCCGCCTTTTTCGGTCCCCAGCACCACGATGCTCTGGCCACGAAATCGGCCCAGGCCACCCACGACAGCCGCGTCGTCGGCAAACGCACGGTCGCCGGCAAGCGGTGTGAAATCCTCGATCAGCTGATGGATATACTCCAGAGCGCGCGGCCGCTCCGGGTGGCGCGCCACCAGCGTCTTCTGCCAGGGCGTCAGCTTGGCGTAGGTAATCCGCAGCTGCTTGTCCGCCTTGTCGGTCAGGCGGGCGACCTCTTCGGCAATGTTGATGCCGTCGGGCTCCGACATTCGCCGAAGCTCCTCGATCTTCCCCTCCAGCTCCGCGAGAGGTTTTTCAAAGTCCAGGAAATGCCGCATCGCGCGGCTTAACCACACCCACGCTTCGAGTGCCAGCCTACCTGGCGGGGGGTGGGTCGACGGAAGGAAGAAGGCCAGGGGCTCTGCCCCTGGACCCCGCTGGGGACTAGTCCCCAGACCCCATTAATTTTGTCGGAGGACAAGGAGGGGGCAACTCGGGCCTGGGCAAGTTCTCGCTGCCCCCTCCTTGTCCTCCGACTGAATCAGCAGGTTTTAAGGACCTGTCCTTAGCTTGGGTCCAGGGGGCAGAGCCCCTGGCCTTCTTCCTTCCGTCCGCCGCAGCCTAGTTAGGCAGGCACACGAGCGTGAACAGGGCGGCTGGCGGCATCGGGATCAGCGAGGCGGTGGCGAGGTCGGATTGGCTCAGCAGGGCTTCGATCGGGAAGTCCGGATGCCAGCCGAGGGCGTGAGCCAGCGGCGTCATGGCGCGTTCGACCGCGAGGCGCGGGCCGCCGCGGGCGGAAAAATGGTTGATGAACAGGATATGGCCCCCGGGGCGCACCAGGCGCCGCAGTTCCGCTAGTAGCCGGTCCGGGTGGGGCACGACGCTGGCGACGAACATGCCGGCCGCGATATCGAAGCTGGCGCTGGGCAGTCCGGTATTTTCGGCATCGAGCTCCAGCAGCCCCTCGACGTTGGTCAATTGCAGCCTGGCGACGCGGGCGCGCGCACGCGCCAGCATGTCGGCCGAAAGGTCGATGCCGGTAATGCGCTTTTCCGCGCTGTAGTGCGGCAGTGCCAGGCCGGTGCCGACCCCGACCTCCAGCACGCGGTCGCCGGGAAGCGCGTTGACGCGCGCGATGGCGCGCTGGCGCGCCGGCGTCGCGACGGCGCCGAAAGCCCAATCGTAGAAGGCCGCCTGGCGGCGATAGGCAATACGAACGGCCTCGGCGTCCAGGCGGGTCAAAACGTTCTCAATCCTGCTGCGGGTATGCACCTGCCGCAGGTTGGGCGCCCTGGCAACCGTCGTCACGCCAGCGCCGGCGCGGACCGGCGCCGGCTACCACCGTTAGGGGCGGAACTTACTCGGTTCGTTGCAGATTGACTGCCGCGGTACGGCCGTTTTGCTGCTGTTCAACCTCGAAGCCAACACGCTGGCCTTCATTGAGATTGCGCAGGCCAGCCTTTTGCACCGCGCTGATATGGACGAAGATGTCCTTGCCCCCCGTTTCCGGGGCTATGAAGCCATATCCCTTGGTTGGATTGAACCACTTCACCGTGCCGTTCGTCATGAGCCGAGCCTCCCTTCGCGAGGCCGGGTCATTATCGCGCTAGGCAGCCCGGGTTCTCGCCAACCGCGTACGCTACGCCGCTTCGCGAGGGGCTGCAACGCATCTGTCACGTATCGAACGCAGTTTTCCCATCGCGTCCTTGACCCCAGCTACCGCCAGGGCGCATCAGATCGCTGGAGGTTGCCGGCATGACGACACTAATGCTTTGGCTCAACGCACACCGCACCGGCGTGGTGGTGCTGGTGGGCGTGCTTTTGTGGACGCTCCCTTACTACTGGTATTTGCGCAAGCACGTGCGGCGGTGGTGGGGGCGCGGCAAGCGCCACAACTGGTCGATCGACCTGGTGCAGAAGAAAGCGCTGTTCAACGGGAAAGAAGAGCTCCGCTAGCGGGCCATTGCGACGTCTAAATAAATAAAGGATTTTTGGTTCTTTTTTCAAAAAAGAACACGAATAATACCAACCGCCGGAAATCTTGACTCCTGCGGCAGTGTCCAGGGCGCGAAAATAAGTGCAGGAAGGCCAGGGCTCTGCCCTGGACCCGTCACGCCGGAGGCGTGCTGCGCACGACGGGGACAAGTCCCCAGACCCCATT
>JAATGE010000596.1 GCA_015654825.1 Rhodospirillales bacterium | reverse complement strand
CGGTGCCGGTGCCGGAGAAGGACCTGCCGGTGGTGCTGCCGGAAGACCTGATCCCCGACGGCAGCGGCAACCCGCTCAACAAGTGCGCCGCTTTCCTCGACGTCGCGTGTCCGCAATGCGGCGCGGCGGCGCGGCGGGAAACCGACACATTCGATACGTTTGTCGATAGTTCCTGGTACTATGCGCGCTTCTGTAGCCCGCGCGCGGCAACGCCCGTCGAACGCGATGCCGTGGATGGCTGGCTGCCGGTGGACCAGTATATCGGCGGCATCGAGCACGCCATTCTGCATTTGCTGTATTCGCGGTTTTTCACCCGCGCGATGCGCCAGACCGGATATCTGAAACTCGATGAGCCTTTCGCCGGCCTGTTCACGCAGGGCATGGTGACGCACGAAAGTTACCGTGGCGCCGACGGGCGGTGGCTGTATCCGGAAGAGATCGTTCGTGGAAACGATGGCAGCCTGACGCACGCCAGCACCGGCGAGGCCGTCAGCGCGGGCCGCGTCGAGGCGATGTCGAAATCGAAACGAAACACCGTTGACCCTGGTGCGATTATAGAACGATACGGAGCCGACACGGCACGCTGGTTCATCCTGAGCGACAATCCGCCCGAGCGCGACATGGAATGGACCGAATCCGGCGTAGTCGGCGCCTACCGGTTCGTGCAGCGCCTGTACCGCCTGGCCGAAGGCAGCCTCGGTGATGTGCCGACACCGCCCGACCAGTTCGGCGCCGCTGCCATGGCGCTGCGGCGCATAACGCATCGCACGATCGCCTCGGTCACGACGGCACTCGAGAGCTTCGCCTACAACGTCGCCGTCGCGCGGATGTACGAACTGGCCGCCGCAATTGGCGAGGCCGACAAGGCACCGTCGGATACCGGAACGAGTTACGCGCGCCGCGAGGCGGTGGAGATCGCCGCACGCCTGGTCGCACCGATGATGCCGCACCTCGCGGAGGAGATTTTCTCGCGCCTGCACCGGACACGCGGGCTACTCGCGCAGGCCGCCTGGCCGGAGGCCGACCCTTCGCTGGTTGCGGCGCAGTCGGTGACTATTGCCGTGCAGGTCATGGGCAAGTTGCGGGCGACGATCGAGGCCGCACCTGGGGAATCTGCCGATACGGTAATCGCGGCCGCCGCCGCCGAGCCGAATGTCGCGCGGCTGCTGGAAGGAAAACGCGTCGTGAAACGAATTCATGTGCCCGACCGCATCGTGAATTTCGTCGTGGCGGGGTAACGGCGATGCAAGGTCGGATCGCGCAAATCGGCCTCGGGACATTGCTGGCATTGGGCAGCTGCGGCTTCCACCCGCTCTACGCACCGTCCGGCACGACGAACGCCGCACTGAGCGGTGTCTATGTCGACGTCATCGGAAACCGGAATGGCCAATTGCTGCGCCAGGCGCTGCAGGAACGGCTGGACGGAACCGGTGACGGCACGAAGAAATATCAGCTGAGCGTAACCTACACAGTCCACACCGAAGGACTCGGCATCCAGTCGGACAACTCCAGCAACCGCACCCGCATTATCGGCTCCGCCGCCTGGACATTGAGGCAACCCGGCGCCGTAACCACCAAGGTCACGTCCGGCACCGCGAGTTCGGTGGACGGCAACAATGTGATCGACGCGCAGTTCTTCTACAGCGATCTGGCGAGCGGGGCGATCGATGCCCGCATGGGCCAGGCGCTGGCGGACCAGATCGTACAGGCACTTGCCATGTATTTCCGCACCCATCCCGATCGGGCGTGAGCCGGCATGAAGTTGGATGCGCGGCAGGTCGCCGGCTTTCTGCGCAGGCCGGGACCATGCCGAGTGGTACTGCTGCATGGCGATGACGAAGGGTTGATCCGCGAGCGGGCGCGGGAGCTGACGCTTTCGGTAGCCGGCTCGCTGAATGATCCGTTCCTGGTGGCGGAACTGGACCGCGATGGCTGGTCACGGATTACGGAAGAGATGACGGCGATGTCGCTAATCGGCGGCCGACGCGTAATCCGGGTGCGCGAGGTGACCGACGCCGCGACAGAGCCGGTGCGGGCAGCGCTACGCGGCGCGGGTGATGCGCTACTGCTGCTCGAAGCACCGGAACTCGGTAAGGGCAAGCTCCGGACATTGATAGAGGCGGCGCCGGATGCGGCGGCGATCGCGTGCTATCCGGAAGAAGGGCGGGCGCTGCAGGACCTGATCCGCGCGATGCTGGCCGAGCTCGGCGCGAGCGCGGACGCGGAGACGGTGAGCTGGCTCGCGGAGTCGCTGGGTGGGGACCGGGCAGTCGTGCGCGGTGAGGTAGAGAAATTGGCCCTTCTCGCCGGGGCCGGCGGTCGCGTCGATGTGGAGATGGCGCGATCGAGTGCAGGGGATGCGGCCGGCGCATCCGCGGACGCGGGGCTGCTTTCGGCCACCCGCGGCGATCCCGTGGCGGCCGATCACGAGGTGGAAGCGGCGATCGCCGAGGGTGTGACCGCCATCGCCCTGGTGCGAATGGCCCTGGGACACCTGCAGCGGCTGCACCAGGCTAGGCTGCGGATGCAGGATGGGCTTTCAGCCGCGGATGCGATCCGCGGCTTGCGGCCGCCAGTGTTTTTCAAGGCGGTCGGCGGTATGACCGCCAGTCTCGCCCTATGGCCCACCGAAAGCCTGGCGCGGGCGATCGACGAGGCACGCACGGTGGAAATCGCATGCAAACAAACGGGCAGCCGGCCCGAGCTGCTTGTGCGACGGTTCGTGGCAGGGCTTGCCCGTCAGGCTCAGGGGCGCATGCGCGCTTAAGGACTCGCCATTATACCAACCGTCCTGATGTGTGACTCGCAGGGGATTCCCAAAGTTCAACCGGTCTGATTTCCTGGCATCGCGGCCGATTCGCGGCGAAGGAGGCTCGGTATGGCAGTACCAATCTCCCGGATGGCCCTTACCGCAGGCGAGCTGCGTGCCCTGGCAGTCACGAGCCGGGATTTGCCGAAACGCGGGCGG
>JAATGE010000213.1 GCA_015654825.1 Rhodospirillales bacterium | reverse complement strand
CCCTGGACCCCGCTGGGGCCAGTAGGCCCCAGACCCCATTTTATGTGTTCCGAGTCTCGCATCGCCACCGCGTCAATAGGCGCAGCAACAGGTCTGCGAGATTAGTACAGAACACTCCCGCCGCGCAGCGCTAACGCAGGCTGCGGCACGCCGTCGGGGGTCCAGGGGGCAGAGCCCCCTGGTCGGCGAAGCCACCACAATTCAACTCATTGTTTTCGTTCTACAATCCTTATCCTGACGCTTACCGCGCGCCCCGGCCTTCCTCCGCTTCCCGCTCTCGCTTATCCTGGGCGCCCGAGGGGCTCCTGGCCCGGGAGAGCCGGTCATCCGCACGCTGGTGTTCTGCACTGCCTACGCGCCCTCGATGCGCCTGTGGGAAACGCGCTACCGCAGCTGGCTCGATGCGGTGGTGGCAGGTCGCATCGATGCAACGCAACTATTGATGGTGGACGACGGCTCGCCGGTGCTGCCCGGCTGGCCGGACACGCCGGTCTGCTCTGGCAGCACGCTGGCCGACGCGGCACCGTTGGTCGGCCGAACCGGGCCGGCGCTGTTTCATTTCACCAACCACCTGGGCCGCCCGGACATGCTGGAGTTTCCTGGCTGGCACCGTTCCTTTGCGTTTGCCGTGGCCTACGCGGAGGCAGCGGGATTCGATCGGGTTATTCATCTCGAATCCGATGCGTTCCTGGTATCCGCACGGATGCGCGCCTATGTGCGGGCGCGCACCCGGGGCTGGACCGCGATGTGGTGTGAAAAGCACCAATTTCCCGAAATCGCCATTCAGGTAATCGGTGCCGACCAGCTGGCTTCGTTGGCGGCGTTCGCGCGGGCGCCGTACGCCGCGCTGGTCGGCAAGCTGCATGAGTGGCTGCTGCCGTATACCGAAGTCGAGCGCGGAATGGTCGGGGACCGTTATGGCGAGGGCGGCGAGGAAGTGCCGCGCGACGCCGATTTTGCCTGCCAGGTCCAGTGCCAGCGCGAGCCGGGCTATTATTGGTGGCTGCACCCGGCGCAGATGCCCGCGCCACCGCGCGCGGAGGGCCGGATTGATTTTGTCTTCGGCCGTAGCGGCAATGTCGATGGTCGCACCATGGAGGGATGGGCCAGGCCGGAGGAAAACCTGCAATGGATGATTTCGGTTGCCAGCGTATTCATGCTGCCGGCGCTGGCGCCAGATACCGAATTCGATCTGGTGGCCGATGTAATGCCGTATCTGGCATTGCGGCAACTTCGGCTGCAACGGCTGATCGTGCAGGTAAACCAGACGGTGGCGGCGGAGTTCGACGTCTACGGGGTACTTCATATCGGCTGCGCGCTGCCCGCCGCCTGGTTGCGACGCGACGGCAGCGACCGGCTGCGGTTACTGCATCCCGATGCGGTATCGCCAAGGTCGGTGGGCGAGTCGGACGACGGACGCGTGCTGGCGGTGGCACTGCGGCGACTTTCCCTGGTGCCGCGGTGAGATTGCGACGGGCGGCCCTCGGGGGATTGGGACCAGGCACGGGCCCGAGGTCCTGCGTCAGGATTTGATCAGCAAAACTCGGCCACGCCAAACCGGACGCATCGCCTCATTGCGTACACGGCCTCTGTCCGGCCGGACATTGTGCGATGAAGGCCCCCACGACCTGACCGACGGAATAGTAGCCGACCAGCGAGCCGTTCGCGTTTACTCCGGTGACCAACGTTTGCGTTGCCGATGGGGCATCGATGTTGAAATACGTGCCGCCGCTGTACACGAACCCATGCGGCAGGCCGGCTGGATCGAGGTGGGTGCCGACCACCTCTCCTGCCGAACCAATGCCGACCACCTTCGTGGCCGACGCAATGCCGCCACCGTTCGGGTAGGCATAGATGCTGTATGTACCACCGGTCGCGACAAACCCAAGCGTGTCGCCAGCCTTGCTGACATCGACAAAATTGCCGCCGAACGTGCCATTGTCCCTGATGAAACTGATGTTGATCGATCCCGCATTGTTCGGAGGTACGATCGTTGTGAAGGTGCCGCCCTGGTAGGTGAAACCGATCTCGCCATCCGATGGAGAAAAAATGGTGCCGGCGACCGTGCCCCCGGGACTGATGGCCGAAGCCACGGTCGCGGTTGCTCCTGGCGCCAAAAGCGGTGTGACGGTGGTGCCCTTGATCAGAAAGCCATCTTCGGTCAACGGGTGGACGCCCAGCAACGACCACCCGGCTACAACCCCGGACCTGCTGATCCCACCAACGTAATTGGCCGCCTTCGTGGTGAGCTTGGGCTTCTTCTCTTTCCCGGTGGCAAGGCTGTAGGTGAATACCTCGAATACGCTTTTGCGCCCCGTGAGGTATCGCCCTGCCGCGACGCCGCGGTCGTTAATCGCTTCGAGCCTCACGCCGGTTTTCCCCGGGATCGAGACCTGCGTGAAGGTTCCCGCCGACCATACGAAAGCGCCGGAATCGCAGTCGCCGACAACCTGGTCGGATGCGTTAATACTGAATCCCCGACTTCGGGTTTGCCCCGGTGGAAGCAATTTCGTGAAAGTGTAGGCTCCCGCCATGGCCGGCGCGGCGCCAAGCAACGCGAACGACACCAACGCAAAGTTCGATAGAACAATTGGCCGTCTGCGGTTCATCATGGATTCCTCCGATGGTACTCAAGAGGCGGGCGCCGGCCGGCGCATAACAGTGCGGCTCGTGCAAGAGATCATAGCAGCCGCGCCATGGCGGAACAATGCTGCCTTTGTTACATTCCGATGGCGGGCGACGGGGCCCACGCGCCCGCAGGCTTCTGGTCAGGAAACCAGGTACCCACCGTCCACGTTTAGCGCCACACCGGTAGTGTAGCTCGCCGCGGGCGACACCAGATACAATACCGCTCCGGCCATTTCGTCCGGCTCCGCCGGCCGCGCCATCGGGATGTGCGCCGACCATTTCTCGCCCGTCTCGCCCTCCAGCAGCGCCCCCGCCAATTTGGTGCGGGTCAACCCCGGCAGCAGCGCGTTGACGCGCACGCCGAGCGGCGCGCACTCGCGGGCGAACGATTTGGTCATGCCGATGACCGCCGCTTTGGTAACGGAATAGACGCCCTGCAGCATGCCCGGAACGACGCCGTTGACGCTGGCGACGTTGACGATGGCGCCGCCGCCGTGGGTTGCCATGAGTTTTACCGCGGCGGCGCTCATGAAGAAGTAGCCCCGCACGTTGACGTCCATGGTTTTCTGGTACGCGGCCAGATCGGTGTCCTGGATCGGACCGTAATAGACATTCGTGGCGCCGTTGTTGATCAGGATGTCGAGCCTGCCGTGCGTCTGTTCCAACCAGGCGAAGGTGGCGGCGATGTCGTCCATTTCGCCGATGTGGCAGCGTTGTGCCTCGGCGCTGCCGCCGGCGGCGCGGATCGCGGCGGCGACTGCCTCGCAGCCTTCCAGCTTGCGGCTGGCGACGATCACGTGGGCGCCGTTGCGGGCCAGCCTGTGGGCGATCGCCTCGCCGATGCCGCGGCTGCCGCCGGCGACGAGGGCGATCTTGCCGGAGAGATCGAAACTGTCGGACGCTGCCATGCGCTGCCTGCCGCGGTTGTGGTTTGACGGTTGAGGTAAATACCCTAATTTACCCGCCGGGTAAGGCCCGCCAGTGGCCGCCGAGGGAACTCCCCAGGGATTGTTCATGGACCAGATTTCGCCGCAAACCGCTAATCAGGCTGCCTCCCGGCCGCGCCACGCATGGGAGAAGCATTATCCGCCCGAGCTCGACTGGGGCATGAAACTGGAGACCGGGCCGGTGCCGGACCTGCTGGACCGGGCGGTTGCCGCGCACCCGGACAGGCCGGCGATCGAGTATCGCGACCGCACGATCAGCTATGGCGAGCTTGGGCGCCTGGTGGACCGGATGGCCGCGGGCATGGTGCGCGAGGGGCTGGGCGTCGGGCGGACGCTGGCGTTGTTCCTGCCCAACACGCCGTGGCACACGGTGTGTTTCTTCGCGGCGCTGAAGGCCGGGGCGCGGCTGGTGCATATGAGCCCGCTGGATGCGCCGCGGGAGCTGGCGCACAAGATCACCGACAGCGGCGCGGATGTGGTGATTACGACGGACCTGGCGGGCCTCGGCGTGGGTGCGGCCAAGTTCGTGGAAATGGGTTTAGCCAAGCTGCTGCTGGTCGGCGAGGACGCGTTCTGGGGTGGCGGCGAGGCGCCGGTGCCGCCGTACGGCGAGAAAATCCGCCGGCTGGAAAGCGTGTTTTGCGACGAGCTGCCGGCGGCGTGGCCGGCGATCGATCCGGAACAGGTGGCGCTGCTGCAATATACCGGCGGCACCACCGGCATGCCGAAGGGTGCCATGCTGAGCCACCGCAACATCACCGCGGCGACGAGCATTTTCGCGGCCTGGCGCGACGAGGAAATCCCGGCGCCCGGCACGCAGAAAATCGTCGGCGTGCTGCCGATGTTCCATATCTACGCATTGATTGTCATTCTGATGCTGTGCGTGGCCGAGGGCAGCGAAATACTGCTGCGGCCGCGGTTCGATGCGCAGACGACAATTCGCGATATCGAGGAGAAGCACGCGACCGGGTTCCCCGCCGTGCCGACCATGCTGATTGCCATGTTGAGCGAGCCCGGCGTCGAGAAGCATGATTTCTCGTCGTTGCGGGTGCTTGGATCGGGGGGCGCGCCGATGCCGCATGAGGTGGGGCAGCGGGTTGAGGCGCTGT